>CAKUUM010000031.1 GCA_934692905.1 uncultured Bacteroidales bacterium | reverse complement strand
TAAGTGTATGAGATTAGTATGTGGTTAGTATGTGATTAGTATGTGATTAGTATGTGATTCCGCCGACCTTGTCGGGACCATGCCGAGGGGTTGGGCTTGGCGGACAACGCGGCAACAAACTGTACATCATACACGTTATGGACATTTTTCAGAGAAGGAACGACATAGTGCATTATCTTCGGGCATTAGTAATCACTATGCTCCTTCTCTTTTCTTGCACCCTTCAGGCAGCCGTAAACACTGATTATCAAGCATCTGCGCGTATCGGGTGGATTATGCGGGACGGCAAAGTGGACAAGGTCGCAGGGGCTGTAGGCTCTTGGCATGGACCCGTGTACAGCGGCGACTTGTCCGTCACTTTCCACCCCGGCTGGCAATCGTTGCGCCATTGGAATGGCGCCGGCGTGGGGGTGGGACTGAGTTATTGGAACATGGCGCACCCGCTCTTGGGGCAGGCGTTTGCGCCCTACACTTTTTTGGATATCCCCCTCGTGCGCACGCCGCATTTTGCATTGGGCATTCGCCCATCCGTCGGCGTGGCGTTCATGACCAGAACCTACCCGAACACCGTGTCCAAGGACAACCTCTACGAATCCTTGTCGGGTGCTAATCAATGTATTGGCAGTGTTTTCAACTTCTATTTCCCCGAGGCGTTGTATATGGATTTCTACATTTCACGGGGTTGGAGCCTGTTCGCGGGCGGGGGATGGTATCACATCAGCAATGGCAGTATCAGGCAACCCAACTCGGGATACAACATCTTTGCCGCAGAGGCGGGCGTGCGTTATGCCCCCTCGGCAACACAGTCAAGCCCCGTTGCGACTATGCCCGCCGACCCTCTCCCGCGCCCTTGGGAATTGGAAATCGCTTTCTCGGGCGGCGGACGTCAGGTGTACTACAAAGACCAGCAGACCTTTTTTGTCTCTGAAATACAGGCGGCGGCCTACTGGCGGGCGCACCATATATTCCGTTTGGGAGGAGGCATTGATATTTTCTACGATGGTGCCTACATCCGGCGTACAGGGGCCTCTTCATGGCACAAAACCAACTACGCCGCAGCCGACCCCGATGGCAAAGATTGTTGGCGTGTGGGTGTCAGTATCCAGCCAGAGTTTGTCGTGGGGCTTTTCACAGCCGGCATACATGTGGGAGCCTACTTGTATGACCCCGTCCGTGAATTGGAACCGTACGACGAGGTGGTGCAATCGCCCTCCGGACGCATCGAAAAGCCTGTTTTTTACAAATACGACCTTCTGAAAGCGGGTAGCGCGGGCTATCCCGACGGCTGGCTCTACACACAACTCGTACTCCGATACCGTCTGCCGTGGCACATTTTCTTGCAAGGAACCATGAAAAGTCACCTGACCAAAGTGGAGTTTATGAGCATTGGCATAGGAGTCTGGTATTAAGGTGCAACGAAAAACGCGGCAGATTTGTATATGTGAGAAAAAAAGCGTACATTTGCGGGCGTTTTGTCATTCAGCAAGATATGATTGAATACATCAAAGGAGAACTGACCTATTTGACACCCACCTACGCGGTCATAGAGGCGGCAGGTGTCGGGTATAAGATTAATATAGCCCTCACTTCTTATTCAGCGCTGGCAGGCAAGGAGGGGCAGGCAGCCAAGTTGTTCACAACGGAAATCATTCGTGAGGATACCCATGACCTGTTCGGTTTCTTCACACAGGGTGAGCGGAGTCTCTTTTTGCTTCTGCTCACCGTGAGCGGTATTGGTGCCAACACGGCGCGCATGATTATGTCCGCCTATTCGGCGGGCGAGATACGCACTATCATTGCCACGGGCAACGCGCACGCTTTGTCGCAGGTCAAAGGACTCGGCCCCAAGACCGCCCAGCGTATCATTGTGGATTTGAAAGACAAGGTGCTCAAGATTGACCTCGGTGCGGATACCACTACGGAAATACCTGCGGCACAAGCGAATAGCGTGGATAGTGAAGTCAAGACAGAGGCTGTCAGTGCCCTGACAATGCTCGGTTTCCCCGCGGCTACAAGTACCAAAGTAGTGGATAAGATACTGAGTGCCAATGCCTCAGCCACAGTAGAGCAAGTAATCAAACAAGCCCTGAAGATGCTTTGATTTGAAGCGGCTTTTCCTACTAATATCAGCAATACTCCCATTGGCTCTATGGAGTCAGGAAGAGGTGGCGGAGCAGGTTCCGGATACTGCCGTCATGGCTCCGTTGCGTGTGCGTGAGTTGGGTGTGCAAAATTACGACGACCTCACCCGCACGCCGAGCAGTTTGGACTTGAAAGACCCTGACAATGTGCAGACTACCGTGGAGTATGATGCGCACACGGGCTACTATGTCGTGCATACGCGGATTGGTGATGTGGACATCGCCACCCCCTACCTGATGAGCGACGACGAGTATCGCGCCTACTCGGAAAGGCAGGAGATGGGGCGTTACTGGCAGCAGAAGATTGGCGAGGTGGAGCACGACAACGAGCGCAAGTTCGACATCACCGACATGAAGTTCAACATCGGTCCCGCGGACAAGGTCTTTGGTCCAGGCGGTGTGCAACTGAAACTTCAGGGTTCTGCCGAATTGCTTTTCGGTTTCAAGCACCAGTACGTGAACAATCCCGCACTCACACAGCGTTCACGCAACAACAATATCTTCGACTTCGACGAAAAGATACAGGTCAATGTGAATGGCAAGGTGGGCGACAAACTCAA
Source organism: uncultured Bacteroidales bacterium (assembly GCA_934692905.1). Classification (GTDB taxonomy): domain Bacteria; phylum Bacteroidota; class Bacteroidia; order Bacteroidales; family Paludibacteraceae; genus Colicola. The sequence goes on along the minus strand of CAKUUM010000031.1, from coordinate 25,798 downwards.
CTTCAACATGAGTTACAACACCGAAGCCTCGTTCGACTTTGACCAGCAGAATATCAAACTGAACTACCAGGGCAAGGAGGACGACATCATACAGTCCATTGAGGCGGGTAATGTGTCTATGAACCTGAATAGCAACCTGATAAAGGGAAGCACTGCCCTGTTTGGCGTGAAGACGGATTTGAAGTTCGGTAAGTTGAAGGTACAGGCGTTGATTTCGCAGCAAAATAGTGAGAGTCAATCGGTTTCGAGCAAGGGAGGTGCGCAGACCACAGAGTTTGAGGTGCCCATTGACAACTACGATGAGAACCGTCATTTCTTCCTCAGTTACTATTTCCGCGACAACTACGAGCGCGCAATGGAGTCACTCCCTTACGTGGCAAGCGGCGTGACTATCAACCGTATTGAGGTGTGGGTCACCAACAAGCGCGGCAACTATGACCAGGCGCGTAACATCGTGGCATTCACCGACTTGGGTGAGTATGACCCTGACCATGTATTGAACAACACGTGGAATACCTACGGCGGCCGCACACCTTATAATAAAGCGAACTCACTCTACGAGACCCTGACACAAGGGTATCCGCAAGTACGTGATATTCAGCAGGCAAGCAGCATTCTGCAAGGGCTGTCGGGCATGGATGCGGGTGAGGACTACGAGAAAGTGGAATCGGCGCGGTTGCTGTCCTCCAGTGAATACACACTGAATGCGGCATTGGGATATATCTCGTTGCGGGCAGCGCTGAACCAAGATGAGGTATTGGCGGTTGCATACGAATATACGTATGCCGGTCAGGTATATCAGGTAGGTGAGTTCTCTACGGATGCAGGAGAGTCCCTGAAAGCACCGAATGCACTGATAATGAAATTGTTGAAGGGTACCAACAATGCCCCGAGCCGGAAAGGCAAAGGCACATGGGACCTCATGATGAAGAACGTCTATTCAATAGGCGCCAGCCAGATGTCGAGCGAGAAGTTTGAATTGTATATCCAGTACAGGAACGACTCGGTGGGCACGGAAATGCAGTATCTGATGGAGGGCAATTGCAAAGGCAAACAACTCTTGCGCGTCATGAATCTCGACCGTTTGGACTCCAAGAACAATCCCCACCCCGATGGCAAGTTCGATTACATAGAGGGCTATACCGCCATTTCAAGCAACGGACGCATTATTTTCCCCGTTCTGGAGCCGTTCGGAAGCCATTTGGCAAAGGCAATTGGCGACCCGGTAGTGGCACAGAAGTATGTATATCAGGAATTGTATGACTCTACCTTGGTGAGCGCACAGGAGTTGTCCGAGAAGAATAAGTTTACCATTGCGGGTAAGTACAAAGGCTCTGCGGGCAACGAGATACGCCTCAATGCCATGAATGTGCCGCGTGGTAGTGTAGTGGTAACCGCAGGCGGTGCCACACTGATTGAGAATGTGGACTATACGGTGGACTACACCATGGGTACGGTAACCATTATCAATCAGTCCATTATTGATTCTGGCACCAATGTCGATGTCAAGTTGGAGAACCAGTCACTCTTCTCCATGCAGCGCAAAGGCCTGTACGGTGCGCATCTGGAATATGAGTTCAACAAGGACTTTACTGTTGGCGGAACGTTGATGCACCTCCGCGAGAAGCCGCTGACCACCAAAGTGAATATGGGCAGTGAGCCGCTTGCCAACACGATATGGGGCGTCAATCTCAACTGGAAGACAGACGTGCAGTGGCTGACCCTGCTTTTGGACAAGATTCCTTGGATTGAGGCTACCGCACCTTCCACTTTCCTCGTAAACGCCGAGTTCGCACATCTCATACCCGGTCACACACGTGATGTAGGCGCTGTCGGAACAGCGTATATTGATGATTTTGAGGCTACTAAGACCAATATCGACATACATTATCCTAATTATTGGAAACTCGCTTCGACGCCCCGCGATGACCGTTTCCCGGAATCCACGCTGAGCAACAATATTGACTACAACAAGAACCGCGCCCTGTTGGCATGGTATGCCGTGGACCCTATTTTCGGACACCCGCAGAGCAACACGCCCGCACACATCAAAAATGACCTCAATCTGATGTCCGACCACCGTACACGTATTGTTTATCAGGACGAAATCTACCCCATGAAGGAGCAGACTCCGAACTCCGAGTCGCGGTTGTCAGTGCTCAACCTCAGTTTCTACCCGCAGGAGCGTGGTCCCTACAATATCTCCGCAGACGAGATAGGCGCTGACGGCAAACTGACCAACCCCAAGTCACGTTGGGGAGGTATGATGCGCAAGTTGGACAACACCGATTTCGAGAAAGCGAACATCGAATACATCGAGTTTTGGCTCATGGACCCGTTCCTCACCAACCCCGATGCGGACTACGAAGGCGGCGACCTATATATAGATTTGGGTGATGTGAGCGAGGACATTCTGCGCGATGGCAAGAAGTCATTCGAGCACGGCTTACCGCTGACTGACAACAACATAGATGCCCTGATTGACAAAACCGTTTGGGGGCGTGTGCCCAAGACAACCAGTACCACCATCGCCTTTGCCAACGATGCGGGTGCGCGTGCACGGCAGGATGTGGGACTCGACGGCTTGAGCAACGAGCAGGAGTTGCTGCATGAGTTCAACGGAGTCTCCCCCTATGCCGACTATGTGGCTGCCTTGCGTGCCAAAGTGAATGCCGACATATTGGCAATATGGCAGGACGACCCGTTCTCCCCGTTGAACGACCCTGCGGGTGATGACTACCACTATTACCGTGGTCAGGATTTTGACAACGCCGAGACGCCTATTCTTGAGCGTTACAAGCACTACAACGGCACTGAGGGCAACTCGCCCGAGATGAGTGATAGCGACCCCTACGGCACCGCCTCCACCCTGCAACCCGACATTGAGGACATCAACCAGGACAACACGCTGAGCGATAGCGAGAAGTTCTACCGCTACCATGTGTCGCTGCGCCGTGAAGATATGCAACGTGTTGGACAACAGCACATTGCCAGCATTATGGAGAGCACCGTCACACTCAAGAACGGTGAGTCCGCCAAGGTGAAGTGGTACCAGTTCAAGATACCGCTCCGTGGGGATACCGCCATTATGCAGAAGGTGGGCAACATCCGCAATTTCAAGTCCATCCGCTTTGCACGTGTCTATCTGACCAACTTCAGTCAGGAAACGCATATCCGTATGGCAACCCTCGACCTCGTGCGTGGCGAGTGGCGCAACTATACAAAAGGTCTCTACCAGGACCCCGCCAACAACCAGTATAACATCCCCAACCCCTACACTTCCAACGGTTCTATGGACGTACAGGCGGTTAGCATTGAGGAGAACTCCAACCGCACGCCTGTCAATTACGTGCTGCCACCCGGCATATCGCGCCAGACAGACCCCGGACAGGCACAACTGATTGCCCAAAACGAGCAGGCTATGGCTCTGCGTATCAACTACTTGCAGCCTAAAGACGCACGTTCTGTATATAAGAATGTGTCCTACGACATGCGCCAATACAAGCGTCTGCAGATGTTTGTCCACGCCGAGAGTCTGCCGCAGTTCGACCCCATACAGGACAAAGATTTGGCTTGTTTCATCCGTCTGGGCTCTGACCTCAAGAACAACTACTACGAATACGAGGTGCCCCTTGACCTCACTCCCCCCGGAGTGTACCGCAATGATACACTGACCGGCCGTCTGGCTGTGTGGTTGGAGCAAAATAACATCGACCTGTTGCTGTCAGCCCTCACCGATGCCAAGACTGCCCGCAACCGCGCCAAACGTGCAGGCAACTCGGGCATAGGCAACACCATTCCTTATGAGGTGTACGACCCTGATAATCTGAACAATAAGATTACCGTCCTCGGTAACCCGACCCTTGAGGATATACAGGCCATCATGATTGGTGTGCGCAATATCTCGGACCACGAGGTGAATGGTGAGGTGTGGGTGAACGAGTTGCGTCTCAGCCAGTACAACGAGGACGGCGGTGTGGCTGCCATGGCGAATGCAGCACTGAGTATCAGCGACATAGCGCAAGTGAATGTGGCAGGACGGTTGGAGACCGCAGGTTATGGCTCCATCGAATCCAACGTCCTCGACCGCAATATGGAGAACAACTACCAGGTCTCTGTCAGCGCGGCATTGGAGGCGGGACGACTCTTCCCCGAGAAGGCCAAACTGCAAATACCGCTCTATGTCTCCTACACCAACGAGACGCGCACGCCCAAATACGACCCGCTCGACACGGACATCAAATTGTCGGAGTCGCTCGACAACTACGAGACCAAAGAGGAGAAGGACTCCATCAAGCAGATGTCCAACTCCATACAGGAGTCTACCAGTTTCTCGGTCAGCAACATGAAAGTGGACATCCACTCCAAGAAGCGCAACATGTTCTACGACCCGGCTAACTTCTCTATATCAGCCAGTTACAATCGTCAGAACCAGCACACGCCCGAGATGGAGAAGGACCAAGTCACCGACCACAAGGGCTCGTTCAACTACTCCTACAGTTTCAATCCCAAGCCGTGGGAACCCTTCAAGGACGCCAAGGCGGTCAGCAAAGTCAAACTCCTCAAGGAGTTCAATATCTACTATCTGCCGCAGTCGTGGGCGTTCAACACCAATATGCACCGCACCTTCAGCCACATGAAGATGCGCGACTTCAACACCATGAGTACGGAGCCCGGCAACAACAACGACATGGACCTCACCTTCTCCAAGGACTTCACGTGGGACCGCAACTTCGACTTCAAGTACGACCTCACCAAGAACATGAAGTTCTCCTTCCAGACCGCCATGAACTCCACCGTGGACGAAGGTTACTACACCCCCGAAATCATTCGCGACTACGCCTTCACCAACGACTACTACGAGGCGTGGAAGGACACCATCCAGCGCAGCCTCGCCAAGTGGGGCACGCCCTACACCTACCAGCAGGTCTTCTCTGCCACATGGAATGTGCCGCTCAACCGTATCCCCTACCTCGAGGCCGTCACCGCCAATGCCTCCTACAACGCCACCTACAACTGGAACCGCACCGTGCAATCCTCGTCATCCGCCACCGACCTCGGCAATGTCATCAGCGGCACACGCGCATGGCAGGCTGACGGCGGCATCAATTTCGAGACCCTCTACGGCAAGTCCAAGTACTGGAAGCAGATGACCCAGCGCTACAACCAGCGTGGCAGACGCGGACGCGCCTTCAAACCAAAGACTTACACCGAGACTGTCAGCCTCAAGGCGGGCGAACCCAAGGAGATTACCCACCGCCTCGGCAGCGAACTTCTGCAAGTCTCAGCCACCACTGCTGACGGCAAAGCCGTGCGCGTCAAGGTGAAACCCACCTCTGCCACCAAAGCCGCCATCACTGCTGCGCAAGATATTGACAATCTGTCGCTTACCATCACCACCAAGGACCCCAACAAACGCTCGGCGGGTGAGGTAACCATGGATATGGCGGCGTACTTTGGCACCATGATTCGCAAACTGCAAGTCACCTACCGCCAGACCAACTCCATGAGCGTCCCGGGCTTTGCTCCGCAGGCTGGCTTCATGGGGCAGACGCGCTACAACGACTTCTACGCCCCGGGCTTTGATTTTGCCTTTGGCGGCTTCACCGATGATTTTGTCGAGAAAGCCAAGGAACGCGGCTGGCTCTCGGGCGACACCTCCGTCGTGCAGCCCGCCACACGCTCCGTCACCAACGACTTCGACATCAAACTCACCCTCGAACCCTTCCCCGGCTTCAAGGTGCAGGTCAACGGCAAACGCTACGCCGCGCAGTCATCGTCCATCATCTACTCCTACGAGCAACTGCAGGAGAACATGACGGGCTCCTTCAACATCACCCAAGTGGCTATCGGAACGGCTTTCCAGCGCATCGGCAAGGCGGACGACAATTTCGCATCCGCCACTTTCAATCAGTTCCTTGCCAACCGTGACCTGCTCACCTCGCGCGTGCAGGAGCAGTACACCGACCTCACCTACCCCGATGCAGGTTTCATACCTTCCGAACTGCGCGGCAAGCCCTATAGCCGCCAATATGGTGCCGTCAGCAGCAACACCGCCGACGTCCTCGTACCTGCTTTCCTCGCGGCGTACACAGGGCGTAACGCACAGAATATCAGTCTCAACCCGTTCCTCAGCATCCTTCAGATACTGCCTAACTGGTCTGTCACCTTCGACGGTCTCGGACGGCTCCCGTGGATGCGCGACCACTTCAAATCGGTCAACCTCACCCACGCCTACACCTGCAAATACGCCATCGGCAGTTACTCCACCTACTCCACATGGCTCCCCGCAGGCGAACTCAGCGACAAGCACATCGGTTTCGTCCGCAATGTCGAGACCGACAACCCCATACCATCGTCGGCGTATGACATCTCCTCCGTCAATCTCTCCGAGAATTTCTCGCCGCTCATCGGGCTCAACCTCACCATGAAGAACTCCCTCACCACCAAGTTCGAGTACCGCAAGCAGCGCAATATCTCGCTGAATGTCAACTCCGTACAAATCACCGAGGGGTACACCGACGAGTTCGTCATCGGCGCAGGCTACACCATCAAGGACCTCAGTTTCATCAGCAAGACCAAGAACGGCGGGCAGAAAAAGGTCAGCAACGACCTCAAACTCAGCGTGGACGTCAGTTACAAGGACATCAAGACCCTTCTCCGCAAGGTCGAGGAGGACCTCACCCAGGCAAGTTCGGGCAACAAGGTCTTCGCCATCAAGATTAGTGCCGACTATGTCCTCTCGCAGAAAATCAACCTCCAACTCTTCTACGACCACCAGGGCACCACGCCGCTCATCTCCTCGTCCTATCCCGTCAAGGCGGACAACGTGGGTATCAACATCAAACTCATGCTCACCCGCTAATTATTCTGTATCATTATTTTGTGGTAATGCGGCGTAACCGTCCGTCCACACCACACATATACAACACCATACTATGTACAAAATCGGCATCATCGGTCCCGAATCCACGGGCAAAACCAGCCTGGCAAGGCTATTGGCACTGCATCTCCATGGCATTTATATCCCCGAATACGCGCGCGAATATATGGAGTCGCTCCCCTCCGACTACAAGTACACCTACGACGATGTCTTCAGCATTGCCTACAAGCAGGTCAAGCAACTCGAGGCCATCGACTATATCTACCCGCGCACGAAAACCGTGGACATTAGCGACATTCACTCCCCCGAAGCGGCACCCGTCTATCTTTTCGATACCGAACTGATTATCACCAAGGTATGGTTTCTCCACAAGTACGGCAACTGCCCCGATTTCCTTGAAGATGCACTCCATGCCCACCCCATGGACTACTACGTTTTGTGCTATCCCGACCTGCCGTGGGAGCCGGACCCTGTACGCGAAAATCCCGATCTGCGCCAATACCTCTACGACTGGTACGAGCGTGAAATCAAGGCTTTGGGCATTCCCTACGAGGTCCTCCGCCACGACCCCACCTCTCCGTACACACCCGTCCCCGACACTTTCCTATAATCCGGATTATTCAAAATTCTTAATTCATACTTCATATTTCCCTCCGCACGGGGTTTGGCATATATTTTGTAACTACCTCAATATAAGTATATTGTATTAACTATCTAAACTTTACGACTTATGAACAACAATGCAGGTAAAATCCTCGCAGCGCTCCTCGGAGGTGCTGTCGTAGGTGCAGCAGTGGCTTTGCTGCTGGCTCCTAAGAGTGGTGCAGATTTGCGCAACGAAATCACGTCTGTGGCTAAAGAAAAGTACTCCCATCTCAACAAAGAGGAGATTTCCGCCCTTGTGGACAAGGCTATCGAGAAACTCAAAGGGTGCTGCTGCCATTGCGCGGCCGACATCGAAGAGGCTGTCAACGAGGCTGCACAAGAGGCTAACGCATAATCCTTTGCCGCGCACGGTATTCACCTGCCGTGCGCGCATTTCCTGACTATGGACAACTCTCAGTATTCCAAATTGTTCGAGGACGCGCACACGTTCCTGAGCAAGCGCTACGACCTCTTTCTCCTGCGGCTTTTGGAGAAGGTCAGTATCATCATCGGGCTGCTCATCACGCTCGTTGTGGTGCTTTTTCTTGCATCTATCGTGGTCCTGTTCTCGGGCATAGCGTTGGCGTACGTCCTCGGTCAGTGGCTGCCCATGTGGGCGGCGTACCTCATCATCGGAGCGGTCTTTTTGCTCCTGCTGGTGCTGGCTGTCGTTTTCCGCCGCCAATGGTTCATCAACCCCATTGTGGCTGTACTGAGCAGCATACTTTTCAGCAACAATACTCCTGAACCTACCGGCACTCCTACCGGGACCGACAGCACGTCCACGCCGCATCAGGACGGGAAAGGAGGGCAATTATGATTGATTTCAGCCGTTTGCGGACCCTCGAACAGGTGCAAGCCGAGCGCGCACGCCTTGAGCAGGATGTCCTCCTGCACGAACAACGTGTCCAAGAAGACATCTGCGGCATACAAACCTCATGGCAACGCCGCCGGAGCATCATCGCGAACATCTTCCGCGCCATAGAGTACCTCCTGCCTAAACCTCAACCCCGACGTACTCTCCTTGGCGTTCTCGGCTCTTCACTGCTGGCTCGTCTTTTCCGGCGCCGCAAGTCTTAGTTCCTTTCGCGACAAGTCCCGATTTCTTACGCAACAAGTCTTAACGTTCTCATAATAAATACGTTACATGGCAGCACCGCCTGCTCGGTAACAATGTATTCAGTAAAGGTTGCCTTACATTTTGGCAACCTTTATTGTGCATTGCGCATTACGCATTGAGAATTGCGCATTGTGAATTGCACATTGCCCTCGTGTATTTGTCAGGGTAAGTGTATGTGATTAGTATGTGATTAGTATGAGATTAGTATGTGATTAGTATGTGATTCTGGCGACCTTACGGCGGGGATATGCGCACTATGATTTGCAGATGTACAATAATTTGAGTAACTTTGTACCCCTTTTGGGCAGGAAATCAACAAACAGGATAGTCATAGTTAACAACAGAGTTTTATGAGGAAATATGTATTACTTTTCGGGTTGCTCTTTGCGCTCTCCATATCGGTGCAAGCCATTGACAAACAATCCATTGCAGATACACTGACCGCTATCGCGCAGCAGAGGGCTTACGTGGCTCCCGTGAGCGTAAGCCGTATTCGTGTGCGCAATAGCAGCGCGAGCATCTACACCAACCGCACGCTGAGTTACATCTCGTTCAGCGAAGAGGACGTAAAGAATATCCGCCTGATTGTCAGCGGTTTGGTGTTCGGCAACAACCGCGGCAAGGTGAGTATCTACACGGACGGGTACGAGTTGGGCGAACTGGTGACAGCCCGTTACCGCCATCGCCCGAAGAGTGAGCGGTACACGTTGGAGACCGGCGCACCATGGGTGAGCAACCAATCGCGCGCCTACACCACGTCCAAAGGGTTGGAAGGTAAGCACATCGCCTTGTGGGGCAGCCACGGGCGGTACTACAGCCAAGACCAACAGACATGGCTTTGGCAGCGTGCCAAACTGTGGACCACGGTGGAGGACGTATATACTTCGTCATATGTGCAGCCGTTTCTGGTGCCGATGTTGGAGAATGCAGGTGCCATAGTGGTTCAGCCGCGCGAACGGGATACACAGGTTCGCGAACAGGTGGTGGACGAGACAGAAGCGCAAGCAGTTGGAAATCAAGCCTTTCAGTCATCATCTGATGCAGGTTGGGGGCACCCTGCGGCACCCCTGTTGGAGGGACAGAACCCCTTCCGCATGGGGCATTACGCGGTGGCAGAGTCGGCAAGCAAAGGCAATGCCGAACTGCGCTATATCCCGAGTTTGGAGGATGGCGAATATGCGGTGTATGTATCATATAAGTCGCTGAAAAACAGCACAGACAAGGCGCGATATACAGTGGTGCACAAGGGGCAGAAGACGGTGTACCACGTCAACCAGCGCATGGGCGGCGGCACATGGGTCTATTTGGGAACTTTCGCCTTTGGCAGTGACCATGAGCAGAACTACGTGAGCCTGACCAACGAGGACGGTTGCGGACAGGTAGTAACTGCCGATGCCGTGAAGTTCGGCGGTGGAATGGGCAGCGTAGCCCGCTACCCGCAACCCGACCCCATCGCGAATGTGCCTTCGTCGAAAACCTTGCCGAAAGTGCATGCGTTGGAGACAGACAGTGCACAACTGATTATGAACCAACAACTTGCATCCACAAGCGGTATGCCGCGCTACCTGGAGGGGGCACGCTATTGGATGCAGTATTCGGGCATCCCCGATAGTATCTACAACCACACCCACAGCCACAACGATTATATCGACGACTACGCTTCGCGCGGCAAATGGGTGAACTACGTGGCAGGCGGCAGTGTGTCCAACCCCAACGAAGACGGATTGGGCGTGCCCGTTCACATGAGTATGGCGTTCCACACGGATGCAGGTGTCATCAAGGGTGGCGACACGATTATCGGCACCTTGATGATTTACACCAACCACGACGACGACAACCGCAAGACCTATCCGACGGGCAAGACCCGTTTGGCGGCACGCGACTTGGGCGACTACGTGCAGACGCAGATTTGCGAAGACATGCACTATACGGCACCTGCGTGGATGCGACGCCAGTTGAACAACTCGTCATACGCAGAGGCACGATACCCCAAAGTACCCGCATTCCTGCTGGAACTGCTGTCCCACCAGAGTTTCAACGATATGCAGTACGGATTGGACCCGCGGGTGAAGTTCACCGTCTCGCGCGCGATATACAAAGGCATATTGAAGTTCATGCATGAGCAATACGGCACTGCCTACGTGGTACAACCACTGCCCGTGCAACAGATGCGTATTGAACGTGCTGACAACCAACTGAATATCACATGGGCAGCCACTACGGACACCCTTGAACCCACGGCACAACCCACCTACTATGTGGTCTATACGCGCACCAATGACAGCGATTGGGACAACGGTGTGAAGGTGACGGCACCGCGCTACACCATCAAGGCGCAAACGGGCACCCGATATGACATGCGCGTGGTGGCAGGCAATGCGGGCGGTATCAGTCTGCCAAGCGAGACATTGTCGGCATATATCGCGCCCAACGAGAAAGGCAATGTGCTGATAGTGAACGGCTTTACCCGTGTGAGCGGACCGGATTGGTTTGCCGACAGCACCTACAAAGGCATACAACCACAGGCTCAAGCAGTACCATACGGGAAAGATTTGTCGTATATCGGCGAGGTGTATGAATCAGACAGCCGCCTGCCTTGGGTGAGCGACGACGAGAGCGGTTGGGGTATGTGCTATAGTGACCAACAAAGCACACTGACCGTCGGCAACACCTTTGATTACGTGTGTATGCACGGGCGCGCGCTCGCACGCGAAGGCTACTCGTACGTGAGCAGCAGTGTGGCGGCATTGGACAGCATCCGGGACTGCGATATGGTGGACGTGATACTCGGCAAACAGAAAACCACTGTGCTGGGCAAGGATACGAGTTTCCACTGCATGCCGCAAGGGCTGCAGAAGGCTCTGACGGACTATTTGGGACATGGAGGACGACTGCTGCTGTCGGGTGCCTATATCGCAAGCGACATGCAAGGCGCAACAGACAAAGCGTTTATAACCAGCCAATTGCACTACAAAGCACGTGGCACACATGCCTCACAGACAGGTCGTGTGAAGACAGAACGCGAGTTGCCTGCCGACACCCATACTTTCCGCACAACGCCCAATGACGAGTGCATCCACACCGAGAACCCCGACGGACTGATGCCCGCAGGAGACAATGCCCGTTGCATAGCGCGCTACGAGGACACGAGCGTGGGGGCTGGCATGGCATATACATCGCCCGAAGAAGGGGGCGCAAAGACCCTGTGCTGGTCGTTTATGCTGGAGAGTGCGCATGATTTCGATACCTTATATACAGACTGCATCCATTGGCTAATGCAATGAAAAAGAAGAACTTACCTCTGTACGAGAACATAGAAATCACAGGCATTGCCGCCGAAGGCAAGGCGCTGACGCGCATTGACGATATGGTGGTGTTCGTGCCCTACTGCGTGCCTGGCGATGTGGTGGACCTGCAAGTGACGAAGAAGAAACACTCGTTCATGGAAGCGCGTGTAGAACGCCTTGTGAAGCCTTCCGAGCACCGTTGCGAACCCGTTTGCAAGCACTACGGCGAGTGCGGCGGGTGCAAATGGCAGATACTGCCCTACGAAGAGCAACTACGCTACAAACAGCAGCAAATCATTGATAATCTGGCCCGTATAGGCAAAGTGGAGTTACCCGAAATCAGCCCTATCCTCGGCAGCAGACACATCTACGAATACCGCAACAAGTTGGAGTTCACCTTCTCGGACCGCAAGTGGCTGTCGTGGGACGTGATACGCGCGGCAGGCGGATTGGAGCACGTGGATACGGCATACGGCGTGGGGTTCCACATACCGAACTGCTTTGACAAAGTGCTGGACATCACGGAGTGCCACCTGATGCCCGACATCAACAACCGCATCCGCAACAGCATCCGTGACTTTGCCCGCGAACACGGCATCTCGTTCTACAACGAACACGCCCACGAGGGGCAACTGCGCACCCTCATCATCCGCACCAACCACAAGGGTGAGGTGATGCTGATAGTGGTGTGGGGTGAGGCACCCGACATGCGGCTGATGGAGTACCTGCAGCAGACCTTTCCCGAGATAGTGAGCCTGCTGTACGTTGTCAATCAGAAACTTAACGACACCATCTTCGACCAGGAAGTGCACTTCTTCGCCGGACAAGACCACATTATGGAGCAGATGGAAGACCTGCAGTTCAAGGTGGGTCCGAAATCATTCTACCAGACCAACACGGAGCAGGCGTACGAACTCTACAAAGTGGCGCGGGAGTTCGCAGAATTGACGGGCAATGAACTTGTCTTCGACCTCTATACGGGCACGGGCACCATCGCCAACTTTGTGGCACATCAGGCGAAGCAAGTGATTGGTATTGAGTATGTTCCCGAGGCAATAGAGGACGCCAAAGTGAATGCGCGGCTCAACCATTTGGACAACACCCTCTTCTTTGCGGGCGACATGAAGGACATCCTCAACGGGGACTTCATCGCACACTACGGGCGCCCCGACGTGATTATCACCGACCCTCCGCGGGCGGGCATGCACGAAGATGTGGTAAAGACCATCCTTGCCGCCGAACCCAAGCGCATCGTCTATGTGAGTTGCAACCCTGCCACACAGGCGCGCGACCTCAACCTCCTGGACGCGAAATACAAGGTCACGCGGGTACAACCCGTGGACATGTTCCCCCACACGCAACACGTGGAGAACGTGGTGCTGTTGGTACTGAAGTGACACAAGGGACGACAAAAAACCTGCCCGACATCTCCATCGGGCAGGTTTTAGATTCACGTATCGAGACGTGTTGCGATTGAGGCGTTACTTCTTGAAGTAGCGGTTGAACAAGCCCTCAAAGCCCTTGCCGTGGCGTGCTTCGTCTTTTGCCATCTCGTGCACGGTGTCGTGGATAGCATCGAGATTGAGTTCTTTGGCGCGTTTGGCAATACGGAGTTTGTCCTCACAAGCCCCTGCCTCAGCCAGCATACGTTTCTCGAGATTGGTCTTGGTGTCCCAAACCACTTCGCCGAGCAACTCTGCGAACTTAGCACAGTGCTCAGCCTCCTCAAAGGCGTAGCGCTTGAAAGCCTCAGCCACCTCGGGATAGCCCTCGCGGTCGGCCTGACGCGACATTGCCAGATACATACCGACCTCTGTTGCCTCGCCCATAAAGTGTGCATTGAGGTCTTTCTTCATCTGTTCGTCCGTATTCTTAGCCACGCCAATCACGTGCTCGCACGCAAAAGCAAGCCCATCGTCCTCTTTCACTTCTTTCCATTCCACGATTTGTTTACATTGAGGGCAGCGCTCGGGAGCCTCAGTGCCTTCGTACACGTATCCGCATACGGGGCAAACGAATTTCTTTTTCATAATCATTTGTTGTTTAAGTTAAACATTTCCTTACCTTTCCGTTTCAGCATATCCGTGCACCATGTGCTGCCGAAACTTTGGCAAAGGTACTCTTTTTTTGTCGAATGCGCAAATAGTAATCGCTAAAATTATTCCACAATCTCACCTTTGAGAGTGGCAGCGGACGCCTCTTTGACGAGTACGCGCACTATCTCGCCGATATGTCTGCCATTGCGGGGAAAAACCACCGTTTTGTATTGCGAAGTGCGACCGTACATATCGTCGCGGCTGCGCTTGGAGAAACCCTCTACCAATACTTCCACCGTCTTGCCCACTTCGCGGAGGTTGCTTTCCAATGAGAGTTGGCTTTGAAGGGTGATAATCTCGTTCAGGCGGCGTACTTTCTCCTCTTCGGGGACATTGTCGGGCAAGTGTTTCTGGGCAAAGGTGCCCGGGCGCTCACTGTACTTGAACATAAAGGCGGTGTCGAAACCGACCTCGCGCATCAAAGAGAGCGTCTCTGCATGGTCCTCCAAGGTCTCGTCGTGAAAACCGCAGAAGACATCCGTGCCAATGGTGGCATCGGGCAGGATACGGCGTATGGCGGCAATGCGGTCAAGATACCACTCGCGCGTATATTTGCGGTTCATCAGTTTGAGAATCTTGTCCGAACCGCTCTGTACGGGCAGGTGAATGAACTTGCACAGGTTGTCATGCCGCGCAATAGTCTCCAAGGTCTTGTCCGACATATCTTTCGGGTGGCTGGTGGTGAAGCGGATACGCATTTCGGGTGCCGCATTGGCAACTGTCTCCAATAGGTCTGCAAATTCCACGGTCTCCCCGTTGTCCCGCAGAAAACGGTAGGAATTCACGTTTTGTCCGAGTAACGTAACTTCCTTATAGCCTTTGGCTTGCAGGTCTTTCACCTCGTTGAGGATACTCTCCACATCGCGGCTGCGCTCCCGTCCGCGGGTATAGGGTACCACGCAGTATGAACAGAAATTGTTGCAGCCCCGCATAATACTGACGAACCCCGATATTTGTTTGCCGATACGGGCAGGCATGATATCGCGATAAGTCTCTGTCTTGCTGAGTGTTACGTTGATAGCACGTTCGCCCTGTTCGCATTGTGCCAACAGATTGGGTATGTCCATATAGGCATCAGGTCCCGCTACGAAATCCACGCCGTAATCGCGCACCAACTCATCGCCCATGCGCTCTGCCATGCAACCGATGACACCTATTATCTTGCCCTGTTTGCGTTTGCCGCCCAACTCCTGCAGGCGGTGTTGCACTTTCTGCTCTGCATTGTCGCGAATGGAGCAGGTGTTCAGTATCACAATGTCGGCATCCCCGATGTTGTCGGTTATCTCACTATCCGTGGTCTGCATGATGGCTGCCACCACCTCGCTGTCCGCCACATTCATCTGGCAGCCGTAAGTCTCGATATAAAATTTCTTCATCATTACGCATTGCGCATTACTCATTGCGCATTGAAACTGTATTCTGTTATCTCGTGGTATACCTCTCCCAGGCGCCCCAAAAAAATCCTTTGCCTCATGCCGAAAACATTCACAAAGGCTCTCTTCAAATCATTTACTTCCATAATCATATTGTTTGGGGCTGGTACGTTTGATATAATCGCTTTCAGCCTACAAAATTACAAAAAAACAACGACTCTCGCAACTGCTCCGCCGATTGGAAGAGGATAGTTTGCAGTCCCAATGCACGGGCGGCATCGGTATTGGGCTTGTTGTCATCAATAAACACCGCATCCGAAGGGGTGATATGGTATCGTTCCAACAGGATACGGAAGATACGCGGGTCCGGCTTCGCCACTTTCTCCTCGCCCGAAACCACAATGCCGTCCAACAAATCAAAAACAGGGTACGTATGACGGACCAATGCGAAAGTGTCTGCTGCCCAGTTCGTTAGCCCATACAGGCGGTACCCATTGGCTTTCAAATCCTCCACAACCTCTTGCATACCGGATATCTGCCCGCCCATCATCTTCAGCCATTTGCTGCGATACATCCGTATCTCCTTTTCCCATTCGGGGTACTCCCCCACCCTTTCCGCAATGCCTTCTTCAAACGGCTTGCCGCCGTCCATCTGCACGTTCCATGCCGAGTTGCAGATGTGTGTCAAAAACCAATCCGCCTTCTCGCGACTGCCGAAATACGGGTCGTACAGATAGTGCGGGTTCCAGTCCACCAGCACTCCGCCAAAGTCAAAAATAACAACATTTGCTTTATTCATAACTGACTATTATTTACTACAATCAACTTTTTTCCGCTGTCAACTACGGTAGATACACGGTAGATAAATGCGACCATGTCACGTATTAGCACTGAGTAAAGCACGCCGGTACCCCGTAGACACACCTACAAAAATTAAGCCAAAAATACACATTTCAAACCATTCACCCTCCCATAGGCTTGTATATTTCGGATATTTGCTATAACTTTGCGCCTGCAAAGCCCACGCAGGGTTGTTCGCACAGCGTAGTCTGCTACGAGGTGCCTGCGCTGAGGGTGGGACTTGCGAACTAATAATAAAGGCGTCTAATCACGCTTTGTTTTGGCGTTTCGGAACTTCGCAACTTTCAGAATCAGATTCAAAACAATGCAATGATGGATGTCCCTTGGGATATGTATTATCTCGTTGTATGCGTTATGTAGAGATCGGATTATATCCGCCTTATACATAATTGTATATGGTGTATGCATATTCTGCGTGGGCTCCGCGTTGCTTGTTCAATCTGATAGGCAATGCGAAGGCCTCGAAACGCGGAACAAGCAACAGCAAGGTCCGCGTTTTTTTGTATCTCTGCCCTACCTTTCCGCAGACGACACAGCACCGACAAAAGCACATTAGGCGTCACAAACCGAATGTGCTTTATTTATGTCCGACACACCTTTCAAACCTGCATTGGTGGCAATCAAGTGCCTTGTCTTCAACCACGAGCCCTATCTGCGTGATTGTCTCGAAGGCTTTGCTATGCAGCAAACCGACTTCCAGTTTGTGGCTATTGTTCACGATGATGCCTCCACGGACCACTCTGCCGACATCATTCGCGAATATGCTGCCAAGTACCCCGACATCATCCTGCCAATCTACGAGACCGAAAACCAATACTCCAAACAGGATGGCTCGCTTGGTCGTATTATGAATGCCGCTATCGATGCCACCGGTGCCAAATACATCGCCCTGTGCGAAGGCGACGACTATTGGACCGACCCGCATAAACTTCAAAAACAAGTTGATATATTGGAGTCAGACAATACACTAATGGCTGTAGTTACAGACACGTCTGTAGTGGATTACAATGGCAATGTGATTACCCCGAAACGGGGTAATATAGTTCAAAATAGTATGGAGGGCAGATATACACTGCGTGATTTTTTCGGACCGCCCCAGCACGCCTACCCTACTGCATCTGTATTGTATCGTAATGAACATCAGCAAGAAATTCGGAGGATGCAGGCACATACGGCGAATGCGTATTTAGGAGATTGGACTTTGTGGATAATACTACACACATTTGGCGACTTCTTCTATTTGAATCAGGTTACTACAGCATACCGCATAAACCCCACATCGGTTACACATACTTGCGACCGTATCGGTCGTGCCAAGGCACACCGCACAATATGTAATGCTGTTGCAGACATTCTTCCTCCGCAATACGCTGACATCAGTAATGATTTGCGGCATACCGATTGGGTATGGGTGAGTCTGCTGTTTGCTTACAAGCACGAACACAAATACCTTCATATGCTCGGAGCAATGTGTATGGCACTTGTCAAGTGCCCCAAGGTTCTGTTTCAAAACATCTCACAAGGACTAAAACGCAGAATAAATGGACGGCATTAAGCAGGCAATACGCCATTATAAACATATATGCAAAAGCGCATACATGGATTATAAACGCCCCGCATATCATGGAATACGTCGCTATGGGGAAAACGACATATGGATACCTGATTTCATAACACGAAGAATTGGTTATTCTCACCCTTCGGGCATTGCATGTTTCACAGTAAACACATATCCTGAAATCATCAAGTGGAACCGGCATCCGCACAAATTGCTTTATATCGCAGAAAACGTGCATGTTCCGTTTTCTCATTGGGCACAATTTGCGGACATACATCATCAAGCATTTGCCCCTGATTTAACAATTGGTTTTGACTACGAAGATGCCGACAATTATATCCGTTTTCCTTATTGGATAGTTAATAATTTTTCTCCATTAGCCACCTACGAAGATATAAAGACTTCTGTAGAACAACACAACTATTCACATTCGACCAACAGAACGGACTTTTGTGCATTTATTTGTCGTTACGACTATTTCGGAGACCGTGCTCTGATGGCAGATATGGTTGAGTCTGTGGCTCCGCTTTCTTACCCGTCCGGTTTCCGCCACAATGACGACAGGATGCACAATGAGTATAAAAACGATAAAATCGCATACCTCAACTCTTTCCGTTTTAATCTTTGTCCCGAGAACAGCAACAATGCGGGCTATGTTACGGAGAAAATCTTTCATGCCGTTAAGGCAGGCTGTGTTCCCATCTATTGGGGCAATGAGGGTTTCCCCGAAACAAATATTCTCAACAAAGATGCCATCATCTATTTGGACAGAGAGCACCCTGAAGATGCCTTGAGTTTAATCAAACTTTTGAACGACAACCCGAAAGCATACGCAGAGTTCGCTGCTCAGCCACGCTTTGTTCCCGATGCCGCCGATGAGATATATGCTTATTACGAACGGTTGGAGAACAAACTGAAAAATATATTAGGCATATCATAAACATCAACAATAAATATCATACTATGTCCGAGCAAACCCATTATCCCGACCTCACGCCCGCGCAGTTCGAGTTTGAAATCCGCGACCATCGCAAGATGGAATACAACGAATACCTGCGCTTCCAAGAAGAGCGCAAGAAACGTAAAATCGCCTTTGAACAAGCACAGACACAACGTTCTCCTCTCTCACGTTGGTGGCATGCCAAAGTACAATACTTCCGTGAGCGACGTGATGACAACAGGGAACGAGAACTCCAAAACGAGATTACCCCGAATTGCTACATTCAGTAATTTCAAGACCCCGTTGCCTTGAACAAAACAAAAGAGGGCGTACCTATAGGCACGCCCTCTTTATTCAATCAGTCCTTTTTCTACTTACACTACGCCGCTGAAGCCCATGAATGCCATTGCCAAGAGACCGGCAGTGAGGAGGGCGATAGGCGTGCCTTGCATGGCTTTGGGGACTTTGTTCATCGCCAGTTGCTCGCGCATACCTGCAAAAAGCACCAATGCCAAGGCAAAACCAAGTGCCGTAGCGAGAGCGAACAAGGTGCCGGTGAGCAGGTTGTGGGGTGCGTCGGCAGGCAGTTTGTTGGTGCCATTGGCTACGAGAATAGCCACACCGAGCAAGCAGCAGTTGGTGGTAATCAAAGGAAGGAACACACCCAACGCCTGATAGAGCGACGGAGAGATTTTCTTGAGCACAATCTCAATCATCTGCACCAGAGCGGCAATGACGAGAATGAACAGAATGGTCTGCAAGAACTCCACCTGCCACTTGACCAACAGCATCTGCAGGAGGTAGGTGACTACGGTGGCGAGCGTCAGCACAAACGTGACGGCAGCACCCATGCCGAGGGCGGTGTCAATCTTCTTACTAACACCCAAGAACGGGCAAATGCCCAAGAATTGACTCAGTACGATATTGTTGACAAATATCGCCGAGATGAATATCAGAAAATATACCATAGTTACGCCTCCTTACTTTTTCATTACTTTTTGCATGATTGCCATGAGATATGCTAACACAATGAAAGCACCCGGGGCAAGTACGAAAATCAGCATACCATACTGGTCGCTAAAGACGTGCAAGCCGAAGATACTGCCCGTGCCGAGCAACTCGCGGATAGCACCGATGACGGTGAGCGAGAGAGTGAAGCCCAAGCCCATGCCCAGTCCGTCGAGGGCAGAAAGACCGACATTGTTCTTGGCCGCAAACGCTTCGGCACGCCCGAGGACAATACAGTTGACCACAATCAGCGGAATGAACAAGCCGAGCACCTCGTAGATTCCGGGCAGGTACGCCTGCATAAGCAGTTGAACGATAGTGACAAAGGTGGCAATCACCACGATGAATGCGGGGATACGCACCTTGTCGGGGATGACGTTCTTGAGCATTGAAATCACAGTGTTTGAGCAAATGAGCACAAACATCGTCGCCAGCCCCATCGACATACCGTTGATGGCGGATGTGGTGGTGGCCAGTGTAGGACACATACCGAGCACCAACCCGAAGGTGGGGTTCTCGCGCAATATGCCGTTGGTCAGGGTATTCAGAGCCTTACTCATGTGGTACCTCCGTTTCTGTAGTATCGTTTTCATTATTAGTTAGTTGGCTTGCTCCGGTGGCAGCCTCCACTTCGCCTTCGGTGTAAGCGGCATAGGCAGCGTTCACAGCCTTGAGGAACGCGCGCGAGGAGATAGTGGCTGCCGTGATAGCGTCCACGTCACCGCCATCCTTGCTCACCGTGAAGGCACCGTTTGCCTCACGACCAAGGATATTCTGTTTGGGCTTGTCGGCGTTCTTGAACCACTCCACGATATGCGTACCCAAACCCGGGGTCTCCTGCTGTTCGAGGACTTCGTAGTTAACGATATGATTGTCAGCATCAAAGCCCACCATCAGGCGTATCACGCCACCGAAACCATCGGCTTGCGTCTCTACGGCTGCGCCTACGAATTGGTCGCCCGTATAAGCCTTGTAAACCGTGAGTCCGTTCACGGTCTCGGGGTCTGCAATGCGCTCATGCTCAGGCAGAACGGCACTGATGGCAGCGGTCTGCTTGGCTGTTTGCTGCTCCTGAATAGCGTTCCGGGTGAACATATAGACAGCCCCCAGTGCCGCCGCAGCCACAATGGTGATGCTCGTGAGCGAAATCACCATGTTAGGAAATGTACTTTTCAACTTTGCCATAGTAACCTCCTATTTCTTCTTCTCGCCGAAACGTTTCGGGCGGATATGGTTCAACAAAGGCACACACGCATTCATAATCAAGATGGCGAACGACATACCCTCAGGGTAAGCACCCCATGTACGTATCACCATGACAATCAGTCCGATACCGATACCGAAGATTATCTTGCCCCAGCCCGTCATAGGCGAGGTCACATAGTCGGTTGCCATGAAGAAAGCACCCAGCATGATACCGCCCGTGCAGAGGCTCATGGCTACATATTGCAGCGTGGTGATGCCCTCAGGCAGCGCACCGCACCAGCCCGTAACGGCTGCGAACAATGCCACCGTAGCCAATATGCTGACGGGGATATGCCATGTGATAACACGCATGATAATCAGGAAGATACCGCCTATCAGCAATGCCAAAGCACAGACCTCGCCCAGACTGCCGCCTATCCAACCGGCGAACATATCCCATAGTTCGGGCAGGTCGTTGATGACGCTGTTGTCGCCGCCTTTGACAATCTGCTTCATGAGTGCCAACGGCGTAGCCCCCGTCTCGGCGTCCACATACGAGGTGTGGAAGCCCATCGGACGGGGCCAAGTGGTCATCTGTACGGGGAAGGCGATGAGCAGGAACACACGCCCCACCAGAGCGGGGTTGAACAGGTTCTGTCCCAAGCCACCGAAAGTCATTTTGGCAACGCCGATAGCCACCAGCGCACCAATCACCACTATCCACCAGGGCAGGTTGCTGGGCAGGTTGAACGCCAACAGCAGACCCGTGAGGATGGCAGAGCAGTCGCAGATAGTGGGCTTCTGCTTGAGCAGGAACTTGGCAATCAGCCACTCGAACAGCACGCAGGCTGCCACGCTGATGGCTGTGGTGATGAGCGCGCCCCAACCGAATGCCATGACGCTTATCACGTAGGCAGGCATCAGAGCCGCAATCACCAAGAGCATATTTTTCCGGACACTGTCGCCGCTGTGCGCATGCGGTGCCGGAGATACGATTAGTTGTTTCATAAACTATTTACTTTCTTCTATAAACTTCACTAAACACTCAACTCTCAACACTCCACTATTTCTTCGCTGCGCGTGCGCGGATGATACCGCCCACTTTGGCTTTGCCCATGCGGATGTAGTCCAGCAGCGGCTGGTGGCTGGGGCAGGTGTAGAGGCAGCAACCGCACTCGATGCAGTCCATCACGCTGTGCTGCTCCATCTCGTCCCACATCTGCAGTTGCGCCTGCTTGCTCAGCAGGTAGGGTTCCAACCCCATCGGGCACGCGCTCACGCACTTGCCGCAACGGATACAGTTCTCGGGCTCCACGCGGACGCTCTCTTTCTCGGGCATGAACAGCAAGCCGCTCACACGTTTGTTGGCGGGCATGTTGATGTTGTTCATCGCGCGCCCCATCATAGGTCCGCCGCCGATAATCTTGCCCGTATCCTCGGGCACACCGCCTGCCAATGCCACCACGTCGCTCAGCGGAGTGCCGAAACGCACACTGTAGTTGCCGGGCTTGGTCATGCTCTTGCCCGTGACGGTCATCACGCGCGAGATAAGCGGTTTGTTCTTCTGCACAGCCTCATACACGGCATAGATGGTAGCCACGTTGTCCACCACGGCACCCACCTCGATAGGCAGCGCACCACTCGGCACTTGGCGACCGATACATGCGTCAATCAACTGTTTCTCACCGCCTTGCGGGTATTTCAACTTCAGCGGTTTCACCTCCACACCAAGCACTTTCGATGCCAAATCCTGCATATGCTTGATGGCGTCGGGCTTGTTCTTCTCGATGCCGATAATAGCCTTCTGAATGTTGAGGGCGCGCATCAGAATCTGAATGCCGACG
The DNA here is from genome assembly GCA_934692905.1 of uncultured Bacteroidales bacterium. Lineage (GTDB taxonomy): Bacteria > Bacteroidota > Bacteroidia > Bacteroidales > Paludibacteraceae > Colicola. Next base: position 2,998 of record CAKUUM010000031.1, on the reverse strand, counting down.
ATGATTTCCTCGCCGTGTTCCAGCATCAACTGGTGGTCGCAAGTAAGGTACGGTTCGCACTCTACTCCGTTGACAATCAGCACTTCCGCTTTCTTCCCTGGAGGCGGCAGCAACTTCACATGTGTGGGGAAACAAGCGCCGCCCAGACCTACGATACCGGCTTCGGCAATCTTGTCCACAATGGCCTTGCCCTCCAACTGGCACTCGCGCACGAGCGCGGACGTGCGATCTATATTGTCTAACCACTCATCGCCCTCCACGTCTATGAAGATGGCAGGCATGCGCATGCCCCATGCGTCCAGCGTGGAGTCAATCTTGGTGATAGTGCCGCTGAACGGCGAGTGGATATTCGCGCTCACAAAGCCGCCTGCCTTGGCAATCAATTCGCCCACTTTCACTTTCTGCCCTTTCTCCACCACGGGTTGCGCGGGCGCACCGATGTGCTGGACGAGCGGAATGATGGCTTTCTGCGGCAACGGACACTCCGTAATCGGCTGATGTGCAGAGTATTGCTTATTGTCGTGTGGATGAACTCCACCTATACGAAACGTATTCATGCTTTTGCCTCCTCTTCTTTTGTTTGAGGTTGAGCCTCAACGGGTTTTACTTCTGCGGGCTTGGCAGCAGGTGCAGCCGCGGGGGCAGCGGGTTTCGCAGCAGCCTCTGCAGCAGGTTTCCTCGGCGGGAAATTAACCGCGTGAATCGCCCCTGTCGGGCATTCTGCCTCGCACTTGCGGCACAGGCGGCACTTCGTGAAGTCAATGTACGCCAGGTTGTTCTCCACCGTGATGGCGTCGAAAGCGCACACTTTCTGGCACTTGCCGCAGCCGATACATGCGTTGGTGCATGCCTTGCGGGCGATGGCACCCTTGTCTTTGTTCACGCACATCACCACCATGCGACGGCTCTTCGGACCCTTGTTGCGCAACTCGATGATGTGGCGCGGGCACGCTTTCACGCACTTGCCGCAACTGGTGCACTTCTCGTCGTCCACCTCGGGCAACCCTGTCTGCGGGTTCATGTGAATGGCATCGAACTCGCACGCTGCCACGCAGTCGCCGCAACCCAGACAGCCAAACGGACAATCCGTCTCGCCCACATACAGGTTGTGCATGATTTGGCAGGTACGCGCACCGTTGTACTGGCTTGTGCGCGGACGCGCCTCGCACGTGCCGTTGCAGCGCACCACTGCCACTTTTGGTTCGGTGGCAGCAACCGCCATACCCAGGATTTCACCCACTTTCTGCATTGTGGGAGTACCTCCTACAGGGCAGAGCAGACCGTCCAGCGAGTCGGCTTTCACGCACGCCTCCGCCAACGCACGACAACCGGCAAAGCCGCAACCGCCGCAGTTGGCACCCGGCAGCGCTTCTTGCACCTCGTCGATACGGGGGTCTTCCTCCACCTTGAACTTCTGAGCCACGAGATACAGCAGCACCGCCGCCACCAATCCCGTCACACCCAGAACGAGTAAGGAAATCAAAATCAAATTCATACTTTATGTTTATTTTATTCTTTTCTAATCCCTATCCCCTAATCTCTACTCTACTCTCTAATCTCTACTCCCTAACCTCTACCGCCCACATTACGCATTGTGCATTATGCATTGCGCATTGACTTTTCCCTGCTCTTTCCCTGACCTTTCCCTGCTCTTGTCGCAAATTTGTCACAATTTTGTCGCGGGTCTATCGGGGGGCTCTCGCGGGTCGTTCCTCCCCTACTCTCCATTATCAACTCTCAACTGCTCTCAACTCTCAACACTCAACCCTCAACTTCTATCAACTCTCCACTTCTTTCAACTATAAACTATCAACTTTTTCTCCGCGCCATAAAACTGAACTCCTTCTGCAACTTCCCCTTAAAGAGGCTCAGCACCAGATAGTACACCCCTATCGCGCATAGTGCTATCGTCCCTGCCGCAGCCTCGCTCAGCCATCTGCTCAGCACAAACACCATGCTAACCAGCACCACAAACGGCAGGATGTATGCCAATAGTACCGCCTTCCACCCCAATTTCTGCTGCACTAATACCTCCACTTCATCACCCACCTGTAGCGGCTCCAACGGAATGACATCCATCTCTTTCTCCTGACTCTCGGCAGACATACACATCTGTTTGGCTTTGCACGCCGCACACGCACTTGCCTGCACTATCCGCACACGCACAAGCCCGTTCCCCACAGGTGCCACGCCCTTGCTCACGCCACCCATCGCGCCAGTATTCGTTTCGCCCTTACTCAACGAACCAGCCGCCCCGTCGCCTACCGCCAGCACTATTCCGTCATGTTTTATCAAATCTTCCATCCGTTCCGTCATCTGCCCGTCCGCACGTTACTATCTGCCCATCCGTCACCGTCTGCACATGCCCGAGCACAACAAAAACCTGCAAAGTTACTCATAATTTCTTACCCCTGCAAGCCCTCTATCCCTAAAAGTGGGGATTTTCGCCCATACGCACTACTTTTGTATGGAAATGGTCAGATATACTCTTCTTTAGCAGTGACAACACCTTGACTTTTGAAATACGTTGCAAAGATAATACGCCAAACGCCGTTTTGCAAGGACGGCTGTCCATAAAATATATGAGAGTATGGACTACTATCCATATTCCACACACAGTACGCTGACTTGCAGCATACTAAATGTAATATCTAAATTACATATATATCAAAATCTCACCTGCTATTCAAGACCGGCTGTTCTTGAGGATATTAAAAACCACTTTACTATGCGGGGCACGTATTTTACAGGCTGGGAGTGGACGACTATTTCTCGGTCTTGATAGATGGTGTCGGTCTTGACCACAATCCTATCACGATATTCAGTCCGAAAACGAGACCTCCCAAACCCCTCCTTCAGAGGAGGGGAGTGCGGATGCTTTGAACTCTCCCATTTTGAAGGGGGAGTTGGAGGGGGTCTTTTTCATTATGCTACCTCCTCTGCACATTGGTGCCAAACATACTGACGCAGGGTCTTGTACACGGATTGCTTTTTGAAC
>CAKUUM010000030.1 GCA_934692905.1 uncultured Bacteroidales bacterium | reverse complement strand
GTATGACTATGAGTTGGGCTACACCTACTCACACCCGCGTTTCACTGTCGGTGCCAACCTCTATTTCATGGACTACGACAACCAGTTGGTACTCACGGGGCGTATCAATGATGTGGGTGCGCAATCCACCAAGAACGTGAAGGATTCGTACCGCATGGGTGCGGAGATTACTGCGGGTGTGAAGATACTTGACTGGTTCCGTTGGGACGGCAACTTTGTCCTCTCGCGCAACAAGATTCTCAACTATACCGATGTTATTACCGAGTACGATACGGACTTCAATTGGGTAGGGGAGAAGGAAATCGAACTCAAGGAGACCACCATCGCTTTCTCGCCGATGATTACCGCCATGTCGCTCTTCACGTTTGATGTGGCAGGCTTCCTGACCACTATCCAGACCAATGTGACGAGCAAACAGTATCTCGACAATATGCAGAACGAGACGGCAGCCCTCAAGGCGTTCACCACCACCAATGTGAACCTCCAATACCAACTGCCGATGAACAAATGGTGCGGACGTGCGAATGTGCCGCAGATACGTCTGCTATGCCAACTGAACAATATCTTCGATGCCAAGTATGCCAGCAACGGCGGTAGCGATTACTCCTATACCACCGACGGCACGGCTTGCTGGCCGTGGTACTATGCCCAGGCAGGCATCAACGTACACGCAGGGTTTGTGATTAACTGGTAAGGCGAATTTGTACAGAGGCAAATCATTAGTATCCTCATTTTGGAAGGGTACTAATGATTTGTCTTTTTGCAGACAGTGGACAAAGAGCGGCTCAGAAGATTAGACTGAGCATGATGACAGCACGAAAAAGGAATGTCAAACCAAGCATATACCCACACAAAAGTTAGCATTTGTTTCCGTGTCGTTGTCGTCCCGTTGCCGTAATTAACAGCACAAAGACTGCGGAGAGACAGGAAAATGACAGCATATTTACCATATGTTTTTGGTCCCGATGTTGCATAGTTGATATATTTTGTATAACTTTGCTGTGTTCTTGCTGTTTAGATACATCATTTGAGCAACGTTTCTGCCAAAATAAGTGCAAGCAGACAGGAAACAAATCGCATCAATACAACCAAAAAGATGTTAGTAAGAAGATTCCCGATAGTACTGATAATGTGTTTGCTGTGTTCGATATGCATGGCAGAAGACTTGAAGAAAAGTGTCGTATTGGTAGAGCCTGAATACGAGGATATGAGCGACTTTTTCTCCTCGTATGCGCTGCCCCTGTCGCGATACGGCTTCCGTTGGGAGTCGCGAACAATGATGGCATACAACAATGGTGTGTCAGGTAGCGGCGTAGTGGTGCAACGAGGGGACACTTTGGTACTGCTCACGAACCGCCATGTGGTGGGTCCTGCTCATACAGTAACTATTCGTGTGCAGGAGGGTAAACATATAAGGGACTTGGAATATTGTCGGGTGGTTGCTATCAGTCCATTGACGGATATGGCTATGGTGGCTTTGCCTGATTCGTCGGGTCTCGTTCCATTGCCTTTGTCGGATAGCACGCTGAAAGATGCGGATGAGGTATGGGCTGCAGGTTTCCCCGGGTTGGGTGGTGAACCCTCGTGGCAAGTGACGCAGGGTGTTGTGAGCAACAGTGAACTATATAGAGAAGAACTATTAGGAAAGCAACAGGCTGCTATCCAGCACACTGCGCCCATAGATGCAGGAAGTTCGGGTGGTCCGTTGCTACGCAAAACAGATGCCGGAGACTATGCTGTTGTGGGAATCAATACATGGAAAGCAGGCTATCGCGACGGGGTAGGTATTGCCATCCCGTTAGATGCGATACAACACTTCCTGACAAACGGCAACGAACAAGAGAGCAAGACGGACGAAGGGCGTACCCAAGAGTGGAACCGTTTGATACGTGAGGATTACGTATTGGCGGCAGAATCGTTGTCTGTGGATTACCTGATGAGCCGTAGTGCCGAGGATTGGGACGCGGTATTTGAGATAATGGGCTATACGAATCAGAAGAATCTATATGATATGGACCGCGTGGACATATTGGATATTCTTCGCCTTACGTGGGCATTTGATGCTATGCGCTTTGCTACGGCGGGAGGTGATAATGCACATTTTGATATTGTGTGGGGTGATGTGCAAGGGAGACGCCAGATAGTGGCATTGACTTATCCCGAACTGACAAAGAAACAATATATGCAGGCAACAAAGCGTATCCGCAAATAGTTAACCATATAATATTCACCTTAATTTAATACGTATGAAGAAACAACTACTCATTCTTTTACTGACTGCTATGCCTTTTATGGCGTATGCGGCTAAATTGGCGTTCTATCCAGGGACCATTAACTATCGCAATGGAGAGAGTGTTGCTTATGCGGGTATCGCCATCCCCGCTCCAAATGCTACGGTTATCACCGTGTCCAATGACCCGAAGCACAAAGAACGTGAGAAACTGCCGGTGGAAGATATATTCTCTATCGCCTTATGGCATGAGAATCATCCGGACCAAGTAGGACACCTTTATCCGTTGCAGATAGAGAGAGGCAATGGTTTGCAGACACGTATCTGTTTGTTGGAACATGCAAGCGAGTGGGGTGCGGTGTTGCAAGTGGGTGACTACTATGCTATCAGCGGGAAGACCGGCGAATTGTACGGTATGGTGACGAGTAGCAATGGTATGCCGATAATGGTACGTCACTATTTGCTCAAGAGTGGTGAGGAAACGGCTGTGCTGCTGTACACCAATCAGTCGTGGAACCCGCGCCGAAGTGTGGCTGCACAGCACTTTGCAGAGAACAAAGAGATTGCTGACGGTATCACAAGCGGTAAACTGAAAACGACGGATATGGCTTATATCCTTGACGCTATGGCAATGGGAGAGAGCAAGGCGGTGGCTTCTTCCCATAGTGAAGATGACGAAGAAGACAGCCCAAGAGCCGCGGTAAAGTCTGCAACGGGCAAGTCTTCCAATAGCAAATCCAACGGTACTAAAAAGGCTCCCAATGCACGCAAAGGTGCCACTTATGGCGTAGATAATGATTATCCGATAACCAATGCTGTCCGTGTCGGTTACACAAACTTTCTGTCTCCCAACCAGATAGTAGAGGGAGTGTACGTACGCAACTTCTCCTACGCTACGGCAGGCGGTCATATCGGTGGCAGATGGGAACAAGTGCCGGAAGTGCAACATAATGAAAACGATGCGAATGCACCTGCAGATACCGTGATGACGAGTAAGGCATCGTTATATTTGGGCGTTACTATGGGAGCACAAGTGCCTATCCAATTGGGCAAATTCTATCTGATACCGCGTATTACGGCAGGTATGATGCTATCGCCATTCTCTTTCACATCAGAAAGCAATAGTATGCTTTTCGCAGTGCCGTTGACTGTGGGGGCTGAGTTTGCCATTCCTGTGGGTGCGGACTTTGCTTTCAATATCGGTATTCATTATACTTATGACTTCAATTTCTACGACACGGAAGGTTATGACATGAAACTAAAAATGGCAGGGCAGAATGGTCTCGGAGCCACGATAGCCTTTTGCTGGTAGCCTCTGATTCGTGCCATCGCAGACTGACAGAACATCTCCATCGGCACATACCTTTATATTTCAGGTTATTCATCAGTAATAGCACTCGCGGCAGATGGCTGTGGGTGCTATTTGTTTGTGGAGAGGAAAGAGGTTGTGTATGTGAAAGAAATGTTGTACCTTTGTCAGCGGAACATTTGCATATCTGATTAGCCATGAGGAAGATACAAATCGAAAAAGAGTTCATATACGGTGCTGTGAGAAGGATATTAGGCGTAGTATGCCTGGTGTGTATGGCGACTGTGGGTGCTATGGGGCAAGATGAGGTGTCCACGCCGGCACAATTCCCAGGTGGAGACAAGGCGCTGTTCGAATACCTCGGAGGTGAGTTACAATACCCCAAAGCAGCCTTTGAACAAGGCATAGAAGGGCGTGTTATTTGCCAATTCCATGTAGAAACAGACGGTAGCATTACAGAGCCGCATGTGGTGCGCACATCGGGAGATTCGACATTAGACCAAGAAGCAATACGTGCCCTAAACACTATGCCAAAGTGGATTCCCGCTACACAAATGGGAGAACCTATACGCTCTATCTACACCATTCCCATTACCTTTAAGAAACCTAAAGAAGCACCAACGGCACAGCCCAAAGATAGTATGACGGTTTATGCCGTAGTAGAACATATGCCTCAGTTCCCAGGTGGGCAAGAAGCCATGTTCAGATACATATATACGCGTTTATGGAATCCACCCTCTGTCAATATGCAAGATATAGAAGGTACTACGATATGTTCTATGGTGATTGCAGCAGACGGTTCTGTTACTAATGTGGCAGCCGCACGCTCCTGTGGAAATACTGAATTAGATTCGGTAGCGATAAGGGTGATATGCGGTATGCCTAAATGGGAACCCGGACGAAGCAGGGGTAAGGCTGTTCCTGTGAGATATGCTATTCCTGTTACTTTTAAGGGGAAGTATGAATGTGAGGCTCCGAAAGGAGAGGTACCGCCCGAATATCCCGGTGGGGAACGGTTCCTATTTGCCTATATGCGTCTTAATATACAATATCCACCAGAGGCAGCAAGGAACGGTTGGTATGGACGAGCAGTGTGCAAGTTCGTGATTGATGTTGACGGCAGCATTCGGGATATTGAGATTGAGGAATCATCAGGACATAAGTGTCTGGACGAAGAAGCCATACGAGTTGTTGCAAATATGCCTAAATGGTATCCAGGTAGAAAAGACGGTGTGCCCATACCTGTTACATTCCATATTCCTGTAAATTTTCAAACAGATGAATCTATGAGTCAGACAACCAAAGACGACGGTAATGATTATTTGATACAACCTAAGGCAAAGAAAGACAAAAAGAAAGCATCTCGTAGGGGAAGGAATTAAGAATTAAAAATGAAGCATTAAGAATGGCATGTGAAGGGTGCCATTGGGGATTTGTGTAGGATTTGTGTGGGATGAGCATTAGTGATAGCACTCGCGGCAGATGGTTGGGGTGCTATTTTTTTGTAGTATGGTAGTGCGGAAGGTATCGGCGGCGGGAGAGTGGTAGATGGTATGCAGAGGGGTAGGGGAAGGAATTAGCGAATGGGATGTAAGATTTTGAGAAAGGACGGAAAGGGCAGAATCATCTGTGGTGAGGCAGTTGCCGAAGGGGTGGGAAGAGGATTTGTCGTAGCAGCAGGGAAGGACGGTACCGTCGGCGGTGATGACGCAGCCGGACCAGAGACGGTAACAGGAACGGCGGCGGGGACGGTGGAGATGGTATAAGCCATCCTTGCCCAAACGGTAGCGGCTGTAACGGGGAGAGGTGGGCATGAGCGGGTGACCGTGCTCATAATCATAGAGTTGTGCTGTCTTAAAAGTAAGGCATGATGCGCCCAAGGTGCGGTAATGGCGGCGTATCCATGCCCATTCGGATTCGTTGGTGGAGAGGCGGAGTACCTGCAACTCTATGCAAATATGCGAGCGGTGCCGCCGCTTTGCCTCGCGGAGATAGCGCAAGCCTGCGAGTGCCAACGGCAGATGTCCGCCTACACGGTAGGCAGCATACGACTCAGGGGTGAAGCCGTCTATGGAAACGATAATGCGGCTCAAGCCCGAAGCCACGAGACGCTCCGCCATATCCGAGGTGAGTGCCTGCGCATTGGTGGAGACAATGGTGTACATGCCTGCGCGATGGGCAAGGGCAACCATGTCGGGCAGCATGGGATTGAGCAACGGTTCCCCCTGAAAATAGAACTGCAAGGTATGCGCCGTGGATTGTATCTGCGTGAGAATGGTGCGGAAAGCGTCCACCGACAGGAGGTGTCGGGGACGCTTTTCTTTTTGTGAATCGGGCGTATCGGGCAGGGAAGCCCTTTGTCCGACCGGACATTCGGGACAGCGAAGTTGGCAGAAGTCGGCGGGTTCGATACTCACAAAGGCGGGCATGTGCCGCACACGCACTACCCCAAAGAGAGACAATGCGTAACTGAACCAACAACGGAGTTGGTTGATACTTCTACTTACAAGGTATCTTGTTGACACGACGCTCGTGACGACCTCCCTCGAAGTCCGTGGAGAAGAATATCTGTACCAAGTGCAAAGCCTTCTCTTCGGTAATGAAATTGGCGGGCAGACCGAGGACATTGGCATTGTTGTGCTGGCGGGCAAGTTCGGCAAGGCGGTCGTCCCAGCAGAGTGCGGCACGGATACCCTGATGCTTGTTCGCCGTCATACAGATGCCGTTGCCCGTTGAGCAGATGGCGATACCCATGTCCGCCTTGCCCTCTTCGATGGCAGCAGCCATGGGATGGGCATAGTCGGGATAGTCGCAACTCTCGGTGGAGTAGCAGCCATAGTCGGTGACCTGTGCGCCTTGCTCTGTGAGCCAAGCGTGCACTTTTTGCTTGAGAGCATAGCCTGCGTGGTCAGACGCAAGGGCGATATGCAATTCACGTAACGGTTTCATTATAAGGACAATTGGTTTGACAAATCAGACAATGATGGGTGGTGTAGGCAACGCATACCCGTGCGTCCCATACGGGGTTGCGCAAGGCACCTGTAGGGCATGCGTCCAGGCAACGCCTGCAATCGCCACAGCCCTTGAAGACAGGGCGCGGGGGTGCGGGAACGGATACGTTGAGCACCAGTTCGCCCGGGTGCACCATACTGCCGAGGGTGGGGTGAATCAACTGACGGTTGCGCCCGATGAAGCCCAAACCCGCCTCTACGCACCAACGACGCTCCAGCACAGGTGCGGAATCGCAAAAGATATGCTGGTGGTCGGGTGAGACAAGGTGGTCGCCGAAATGCTCTGTGAGTTGCGCCTGCAGATTGTAGAGCAACGACTTGACCGTGCGATGGTAGTCACGCCCCGAGTGCGCGTATGTGAGCAGACACACCACTACGGTCTTGGCACCAGGCACAAGGGCAGCGGGGTCGTAGCGCAGGTCGCGGTTGCGGGTGAGGTAGTCCATGTTGCCGTGCAGCCCCGCGGCTACCCACCCGTCCATGAAGGCTGCGTCAGCGTCCAGACGACGGACGGGCGCGAGTCCGCAGGCATCAAAGCCTACTTCGCGGGCGAGGTCACAGATATTTCCGTATGTCGGCGTCAAGTTGCTTGAAGTCGGTGTAGCGCCCCTGCACATTCCCCTTGCGGTCGAAGAGGAAGATGGTGGGGAGGCTTTGGACGTTGTAGGGCGCGACTGCGGTAGCGAAGTCCGACTGGTCGGCGCGGACTGTGGTCCAAGGTATGCTTTCCACCGCCTGTTCCCACAGAAGCCTGTTGCGGTCGAGCGACACGGAGTAGAGTTCCATTCCGCGTTCGTGGTAGCGGTTGTAGAGTTCGCGTAACTCAAAGATGTAGCCCTTCGACTGCTCCATTTCGATAGCCGAGTACTCGAGTACGATGACCTTGCCGCGGAGGTCGGAGAGGGTCTGCATATCGCCGTACTCATCGGGCAGGGTGATGTCGAGGAAGGTGTTCTCGGACTCGGCGATGAATTGTTGGATAGCCGCCTGATTGCGGAGGGCGCGCTCGGCATTGATGGCGTCGAGTACTTGCCCGTAGAGCGCGCGGGTGCGCTCATAATCAGGCATCCACGTGTGGAAGGATGTGGCTACCGCCTGATACATCCGCCTGTCGGCGGGGTCGTTGATATCCCAGATGTTGGTACCGTTCTGCTTGAGGAAGAGGGCATAGTAGGCAGCCATGGAGCGGGGATTGCTGATGATGACCTGCTGCGACAGGGCGCGTAGATCGGTGCGTGTGGCAGTACGTGCCGCCTGGCGCAGGGTGGCAATCTGCAGGGATGCCTCGCTGCCGCTGATACGGGTGGTATAGGGCAGGCTGTCGAGGGTGGTGGTGACGCTGATGCTCTCGGTGGAGTCCACGACGAGGAGCAATGTGCGTTTGCCTACCCGCAGGCGGTATAGTTCGGGGTATGCGGGGCGTGCGCCATGGAGACGGAAATGCCCGTCGTCGTCCAAGGTGCAGGAGTCGATAGCCGTGGTGGACAGCAGGGCGGTCTGCTCGAGATAGAGCGTTTGTCCGTCAGCCCCCGTGAGGCTGCCCGATACCTCAAACTGCGGTGTGCGTTGGCAACCGCAAAGGAGGGCTGCTGCGAGGGCATATATATATAAGATGCGATGTTTCATCAGGATGCGAATACCTCTTTGAGAATGAATGCAAGATTGCCGAACATGAGTTTGCACGATATGGCTAACACAATGATTCCGAAGAACTTACGCAATATATAAAGCGTTGTCTGCCCTACGTGTTTGGACAACCAGTGGGTGCCTTTTAGCACGAGATAGAGCACGATAGTGCAAAGTGTGACTGAGATGACCAGATTGAATGTGCTGTACTCGGCTGTGATAGAGAGCAGGGCTGTGAACGCGCCAGGACCCGCGTACATGGGGAATGCGAGGGGTACGATAGAGCCTTCGCCGCCGAGTGTGTCGTTCTGGAAAATGGTAACGTCAAGCACCATCTCCAATGCCATCAGGAAGATTACAAAGCCACCCGCAATGGCGAAATACTCAATCCTGACACCAAAGAGTTTTAACACCCACTCACCAGCAAAGAGGAAAGTGACGAGAATGACGATAGTCGCCAGGCACACCTTGAATGGATGAATCTTGATGCCGCGTTTTTCCATGTTCATGGTGACGGGAATGTTGCCAAAGGGGTCGATGATGGCGAACATGAAGATGAAGGAGGACAAGACCTGCCAGATGTCGAATGAGCCAAAAAATTCTTTCATGATATTGCTGTTTTATTTGTAGTTACTGCTGCTGTTCGGGGCGAATGCCGTCGAGACATACGCGCCCATTCGGGGCACAAAATTACATAAAAAAGAGCGAACCCGCAAGGGGATAGCAGCGAATTGTGGGGATGTCAGCACAAGGTCTCGACAAGGTCGGCGGAATCACATACTAATCACATACTAATCTCATACTAATCACATACTAATCACATACACTTAACCCGACAAATACACGAGGGGCAATGCACAATGCGCAATTCTCAATGCGTAATGCGCAATGATTGTGAGGGATGTAGTTGGAAAACAAACGGACTGCTATGCCGTATGACCGCAAATTATTCATAAAACTCAATGATGAAATCCGACAGAACTGACATTAAAAATAACGGCGCGAGACGTGCCATCCCCATATTTTGCCCGATGTACACGGCGGCCTCTCTGATAAAAAGCAGAGCGTAAAAGGGGACAAAATGTGATTGCGGGGGTGAAAATTTGCATATTCCAAAAAAAAGTAGTTACTTTGCAGCCGATTTGGCATTTTCGAATGCAAAATTCACGAGTAAAAAATAATATAAACCATTAAAATTACAGTTATGGCAGATATTGAATCGAAAGTTAAAGCAATTATTGTTGATAAACTCGGAGTAGAAGAATCACAGGTTACGCCCCAAGCAAGTTTCGCGGCCGACCTGAACGCAGACTCGCTGGATACGGTAGAGTTGATTATGGAATTCGAGAAGGAGTTTGGCATCCAAATCCCTGATGAGGACACCCAGAAGATAAGCACCGTACAAGACGCGATTGACTATATCAAGAAAGTACAGGGATAATTGACTGTCCCCCACATTGATTTATGGATGAGCGAGTTACGGGAAAACCGTGGACTCGCTTGTCGCTTATAGACAGAGCCCTATGGAAGCCAAAAGAGTAGTTGTGACCGGATTAGGTGTGGTAACGGCGTTGGGAAACAACGTGAAGACGACATGGGATAACCTGCTGCACGGAAAGAGCGGCGCAGGACCTATTACGCATTTCGATGCATCACAATTCAAGACCCACTTTGCGTGCGAAGTGAAGGATTTGGACCCCTCGAATGTCATGGAACAGAAGGAGGTCCGCAAACATGACCGCTACTCGCACCTCGCGATGGTAGCCGCCGATGAGGCGATGACAGATGCTGCGATACACGTGGAAAACGAGAACGCCTTGCGTTGCGGCGTGATAATGGGCAGCGGCATGGGGGGAGTGCACGCGCTGGACGCCAATATAGGTGAGTTTGCATCGGGCGACGGGACACCGCGTTTCAGCCCGTTTTTCATTCCGATGGCCATACCGAATATCTCGGCAGGTCTGCTGGCGATACGTTACGGTTTCCGGGGAATTAACTTTGCGACCGTGTCAGCATGCGCGAGTTCGTCGCACGCGATAGCCACGGCATACAACTATATCCGTTTCGGCATGGCGGACGTGATGCTGACGGGCGGCAGTGAGGCTGCGATTGAGTTCGCGGGCATCGGCGGATTCAACGCGGTAAGGGCATTGTCCACCCGCAATGACGACCCCGAACATGCCAGCCGCCCCTTCTCGGCATCACGAGACGGGTTCGTGTTGGGCGAAGGAGCGGGCTGCCTGGTATTGGAGGAGTATTCGCACGCAATAGCCCGCGGGGCACATATATACGCAGAGGTAGTGGGGGCAGGTATGACATCGGACGCCTACCATATTGTGGCTTCCGACCCCGAAGGCAGGGGCGCCGCAGAGGCAATGGCGCTGGCTGTGCAGGAGGCAGGACTGAAGCCCGCGGACGTGGAATACATCAATACCCACGGCACTTCGACGCCGATAGGCGATGTGGCAGAGACGAAAGCCATACAGCAAGTGTTCGGGGACCACGCATACGATATGAACCTGACCTCGTCGAAGTCAATGACGGGGCATTTGTTGGGCGGAACAGGTGCCGTGGAAGCGGTGATATCGATATTGTCGATTGTGAATCAGATGGTTACGCCGACCATCAATCATGCGGACGGCGATGATGACCCTGCGATTGACAGCCGATTGAACTTCACCTTCAACGAGGCACAGCCACGCAAGATACACTATGCGCTGAGCAATAATTTTGGTTTCGGCGGGCATAACGCCTGCCTGTTGTTCGCACAGATATGACAGTAGCCATCGTAGGAGCATCGGGCGCAGTAGGGCAGGAGTTGCTTCGCATCCTGGCGGAAAGGCATTTCCCCGTGGATGATTTGCGGCTATTCGGGTCGTTACGCAGTGCGGGGACGCACTACTCGTTTGGCGGGAAGGAATACACCGTGGAAGAATTGCGCCACGGCGACCAGTTTCGGGGTGTGGACATAGCCTTTGTGTCGGCAGGCGGGGGTACGTCACGCGAGTATGCGGAGGATATTACCCGTTACGGCACACTGATGATAGACAATTCGTCCGCTTTCCGCATGGACCCGCAAGTGCCTTTGGTGGTGCCCGAGATAAATGCCACGGACGCTTTACAGGCGTTTGGGGAACATGGGAAGCATATTATTGCCAACCCGAACTGTACGACGATTGTGATGGCGATGTGCCTGAAGGCATTGGATCCGTTGTCGCATATCCGCAGGGTGCATGTGGCGTCGTACCAGTCGGCATCAGGCGCAGGGGCACAGGCAATGAATGAACTGATAGAGCAATACCGGCAAGTGCTGGACGGCAAAGAGCCTGATGTAGAGCGGTTTGCGTATCAGTTGGCGTTCAATATGATTCCGCAGATAGACGTTTTCGGCGATGACGACTACACGAAAGAGGAACTGAAGATGTACAATGAGACGCGCAAGATAATGCACTCGGACATTGAAGTTTCCGCCACGTGCGTGCGTGTGCCATCGCTACGGGCGCACTCAGAGGCCGTGTGGGTGGAGACGGAGTCGCCTATTACTCCCGAGCAAGCCAAGGAGGCGTTTGCACATACGGAAGGGGTACGTCTGATGGACGATTTGACGAAAGTAGGTCATGCTCCGAAGACGTTGGAGGCGTACAACCGTGACGGAGGAGAGTTCCCCTACCCGATGCCGGTATTCCTGAGTGGGACGGATGATGTGTACGTGGGACGTATCCGGCGCGACATAGCCAACCCTAACGGACTGACATTCTGGTGCGTAGGCGACCAAATACGCAAAGGTGCCGCGCTGAATGCGGTGCAGATAGCGGAGTGGATAATGCGCAATGCGTGATGCACAATGCGCAATGAACGGCAACGCGCCTCTTGCAAGTTTGCAGGGGGCGCGTTGCTGCTGTATATCAATGCGTTACACGTGATTAAAACAGATATTTCACGCCGAGGAGGAAGTTGATTCCTTGGGATTGGTAGCCGTAGTAGAGGTCGTTGTGGCGGTTGAGGTAGTTGTTGAGTTGGATGTAGGTGGATAGCCAGCGATTGACGGCGTAGGATGCACCGAGGTTCAACGAGATAATCGGTTTGAGGGTGGCGGTGGCATTCTGCCCCTCTGCCATCATGAAGGCGCGGCGTGAACCGACAAAGGTGTTGTCGGAGTAGAGACTCCACTTGCTGTCTATATGCACATCCACACGCAGATGAGCATCCCATGAGGGGCGGTCGTACACGTCTGCGGGTATGGCATCCGCCTCTATGCGCTGGCAAATCCAATGGTAGTAGTTGCCCGAGAGGTGGATATTGAGTATGTCGCGCCAATGGTACTGCAGTTGTGCACCCACCTTCCAGCGTTGCCAGTCGGAGTAGTAGAATCCGAGATAGGACTGCTGCGGGTAGTGCGTGTTGAACTCGGTGGTAGGTGCCATGAGCAGGAGTTGGTTGATTTGATAGGCATAGCCCGCATAGATGTCGAGGAGCATGGTAGCCATGGGGCGTATCTTGAAGCCGAGTTGCGCATCAATAGGCGTGTAGTCGTCCACGTGGTTGGACGTGAGGCAGGTGGTATAGTCCATGTAGCGGTTGGTCTGCATGAACTCCAGCAAAGTACTCGTGCCGAAAGTGCCGTTGGCAGTACCGTAGAGGTCGATGATGTCCTTCATAAGGAACCAGTCAAAGCGCACGTTGGGCGAGGGTGCGAAACTGATGTTCTGACCACCACTCATCATGTGCCCTGCGCCGAGGTTGAAGTCGAAGTTGATACCCGCATGGATACGGAAACGGTTGCCGTTGTAGCCATAGTAGGGTTCGAGACGGAAGGCATGGCGGTTGTGGTAGTCAGTATGCGGGAGACCAAGGCTGTCGCTGACCTGATAGAAATTGTTCTGTACATAAGCGTTGAGCCCCGCCTGATGCTCGTCGGAGAGTACCCAGACGGCATCCAAACGGGTGCGCACCTGGTGCTCGGTGGCGGCGTTGGGGAGGATATACGCCGAGTAGCCTGTATTGAGGTCGTAGCGAACAGTAGTATTGCCTCGTGAGCGGAGCCCTATTCGCGTGTTGATAAGCCACGAGTTCTGCCAGTCACAGGGGTTCATAAGCGAGGCAGACTTGACGGTCAGTCCGCGGTCGCCGTCGTAGTAACGTCCGTAGCGGGAGAAGTACTCGTTGTTGCCATTCACGCCGAAGTAGAGTTCGCACGCAGAGAAATGGCGTGTGAGTTGGAGTCCGAGTGTGGAGTTGGAGAGCGTCTGCCGTCCCCACATCGCATCGTGGCGGGCAAAGAGGTCAAGGGACAGGCGTTTTTTCTCGGCAATGCGGTAGCCGAAAGCGAAATGCGTGTTGCGGTATCCGAGTGCGCCATCGACCATGCCCTGCAAGGGTGATTGGGACGAGAACGTGGTCTCGGCGGCAGGCAGAGCGTGCACGTTGAAGCCCACAGGCAGCGACTCGGAGTAGGTGGAATAGACCACGGGGTTGAGCGTCTGCTCCTCCTGGATGATGGCAGGCGACTGGTTCTGCTTGGTCGCGCCCTGAATGATGGGCTTGTAGTCACGCTCCACGGTGACGGTGCGCGTCTGCGCATTCAGCGTGAGGGCTGCGGTGAGCAGACAGACGGGAATTATCAATCGTTTCATAGTTCGTCCTCCTTTTCTTCAGTTTGCTCCTGTTGCGCAATGCGCTCCAGTCGCTCGGTGACCATGGTCTGTATGTCGTCCTGCTGGCGGTAGTTGGTCTGCAAAGCCAGCAGATACTGCTTGGCTTGGAAGAGGTCGCCGCGCTCCACGTTGATGTCGGAGAGCAGGACAAGGCTGCGTGCCAGCCAATACTGCTGGGTGGTCTGCATCTGCGTGAACGACATGATTTCCTGCTCTGCCATATCAATAGCCCCGAGGTGGAAATAGCAGTCGGCAAGCAGATACTTGGCTTCGGCTCCGTTGGCGGTGCGCACCTCTTTAGCCAGCGGCGTGAGGTCCACTACGGCAAGCCCGTACTGGTTGTCCTGCAGGTATGCCTTGGCGCGGCAGTAGAGTGCCTCGCGGCGGATGTCTTCCTGCAGGTTGGCTTGGTCAAGGAGAGTAGTAGCCACTTCGATGACCGAGTTGCGGTCTCCGAGATAATGGCTGCACCGCAATACTCCGAGTTGCGCCGTGGTGTGCATGGTGGTGGACGATGCCACCTCGTCCATGCGGCGGAAATAGTAGAGGGCTGTGCGGTACTCCTGCTTGTCGTAGGTGAGTTCCGCCACGCGCATACAGGCTTCCTCCATATAGGGATTGCCCGGTATGTCGGCAAGGGCGCTGTACTGGTCGATGGCCTGGTCGAACTGCCGGAGTTGGTAGTAACTGTTGGCGGCATAGTACTGCGCCTTGGTGCAGTAGCGTCCGCCCGGGCAGAAGCGTGTGATGTAGGTGGTGAGCCCCGCTGCCGCCTCGGCGTAGTTGCCCATGATGTATTGCAGTTCGCCCGTGACATAGACCAGCGAGTCCTCGCGGCTTGCCGAGGAGATATTCATCTTGGTAAGGCTCTTGGTGTAAGCAAGGTACTCGCCGACATTGTTGGTCTCCACATAGACCTGCTCCAACCCGTCGAGTGCGGCATACGTTTCTTCGCCGCCTGCATACTTCTCGATGGTGGTCTTGAACGCCTGTATCGCCTTGTCGTACTGCTTCATGGTGCGGTAGGTGAGACCTAACTCAAGAGACGCTTTGGGTGCCTTGACGCTGTTGGGATACTGCCCCAGCAGGCGCGTGTAGGCATCGATAGCATCGGCATTGTGCTCCAGTTGCAGTTGGGCACGGGCGGTCTCATAGAGGGCATCGTCGGCGTAGTCGGAACGCGGATAGTCGGTGATGAGGCTCTGCATGGTCTGAATCTTGTCGGCATAGCGGTGCTGCAAGCCCTGCGCGTAACCGCACTGGTAGAGGGCATAGTCGGCGCCTGCCTTGCCCGACGAAGCCACCTGCATATAGGTGGCGCAGGCTTGCGCGAACTGACGGTTGTTGAACTGGCAGTCGCCTATGCGGTTGAGCACATCGGTATAGTTGGCATCATTGACATCGGTGGCTGCCATGTAGCCGCGGAAGACCTGCTCCGCCTCGGTGAGTTTGCCCATATTGAAATAGGCATAACCGCGCAGGTAGGTGGCGAGGTTGCGGTTCTTGGAGGCGGCTATGTCGGGCTGACGGTTGTAGAGGGCAAGGTCGCTGAGACACGCTTCGTACTGCTGCAGACGGTACTCGACTTCGGCACGGAGATAGTAGGCGTCGGTCTTGTAGGCACTCGCCTGTGCATCGTGGTCGATGACCTCGGTGAACCATTGCACGGCAGCCGGCATGTGGTTCTGCAAGAAAGCGTCCACGCCCATCTGGTAGCGCAGATACTGCATGGTCTGCAACAACTTGGGTGTAGGCGACTGTATGGCAGACAATGACTCAAGGGCTGCCTTGTAGTTGCGCGACGTCATGTACATATCCGCCATCAGGGCATAGACCTTGTTGGCATACGCAGTGTTGGGGTACTCGCGCAAGAAGTCACGGAACGCCGTGATGCTCTCGCCGAGGGCAGAGCCTTGCAGGTAGGTGATTTGTACGTAGTTGTACATCGCCTCCTCGCGCAGACGGTCATTGAGGCGGAACTGCATAGCCGCCGAGTAGGACAGTTTGGCTTTCTCGAGGTCGCCGATACGCAGGTAACTGTGTCCGAGGTGCAGGCAGGTGTTCTCGGATATGGAGTCCTGCTTCTGCTTCACCTGACGGAGGTTGTCAATAGCCTCCCGGTAGTTGCCCGTCTTGTAATTTGCCATACCGAGCAGGTACATATCGTTGCGCACCAGTTCCTGCTTCTTCGCCTGACGGAGTGTGCGGTAGTCGTTGAGGTGGCGCACCGCGTCCACGTAGGCACTGTCCCGGTAGTAGAGTTCGCCCAACATACGGTGTAACTCATCGTTGTAGTCGTTGTCGGGGTACTGCTTCAGCAGGTCCTCGGCACGCTGATAGACCTTGTCGTACCGGTACTGCGCATAGTAAATCTGCACGATGTAGTAGGGTGCTATCTTGCGGAATGCGCCCGTCTGCTCCACAGCAAGGAACTCCGCCATAGCGTGGGAGTAGTCCTGCGTGCAATAGTAGCAGTAGCCGGCGTAGTACTTAGCCTGCGTGGTGTAGGGGTTCTGCTTGTTCTTGAGGCGTGTCATGCAAGCGATTGCTTCCTTGTACTGCTTCTGCTGCACCTTGGAGTAGCCCTTGTAGAAGTAGAACATCGGTTCGCCCTGACGCGACAGGTACCTGGGGTTGACCTTGTCGAAGGCTTTGTCCGCCTGCTTGTACTTCTGCTTCTCCACGTACAGCACGCCCTGCATCATACGCACCTCGTCGGCGTAGGTGGTGTAGGGGTAGGTGTTGAGGTATGTCTTGAGGTCTGCCTGCGCCACGGACGAGCGTTCCTCGAATGCCTGCTTCACCCGCAGGAAGTCGGCTTCATAGTCCTGCGCGCCGACCTGCACAAGGCAAGCCGCCGACAAGATAACAGCCAAGAACAATCGCTTGTATCTCATACTATCGACTTATTTCTTATGGTTCTTGCGTCTGCGCTGCATATCGCGCTGACGCTTTTTGGTCAGGGTCTGGAATACGGCAAATGCCACTATCAGCACGAGCACTACGATGATGAATATCACCAGTCCCATGCTCAGGTTGTCGCCTTTCACGCGCGACCACATCGCCAGCATCGCCTCGGTCTCATCGCCGCAGTCGTGCATCAAGGCGCAACGGTCAATCACGCTCTTGTCGGGATACAGCACTTGGTTGGCGTGTACGGCGGTAGCCCCTTCTCCGAAGATGTAACTCAGGTCGGCGGTCTCCTCAATCTCCTCATCGTCTGCCCAATCCAATATCTCGGGCGAAGCGATGACGCTCACATAGCCTATCTCCTCCATATTGAGGATAGCGTTCTCGGGCATACACATATAGTTGATGAAGTAACTTGCCGCCTTGGTGTTCACCGCATATTTAGGAATACACCAGCCGTCGAACCAGACATTCGACCCCTCAACAGGTACGATATACTTCAGTTCAACGCCCTCTGCGGCTTCATCAATTGCCCATTGTGCATCGCCCGACCATGACACATTCATCCATGTATTGCCTTTGCACATCTCTTCCTTACCGAAGTCCACTTCCCAACCGGCGATATTATCCTTTGCCAGTTTCAGTGTATCTTCCACACGTTGAATACGCTCCGGCGTGATGTGTGCCACAAGGTCTTCGCGGGTTACCTCTCCGCGGGCAATCTCGTTGCGGTAAGCATACAGCACCACGCCCGAATAGATGTCACGGAACGCATCTTTCATAAATATCTTGCCCGCGAACTTGGGGTTGGTCAGAAACGACCACGACCGCAAGTCGGCTGCATCCACGTATTTGGTGTTGTACAGCACGCCTGTCGTGCCCCACATATAGCCCACAGTGTAGTCCGACACGTTGATGTCCGACCCCGCGGGAGCCATCTCTTGGAACTTCTCCACGGCAAACGGTGCCACATTGGTGGTATAGTCGGGCGTGTTGCCAAAGTCTTTGTTGATGGGCAACAGCAGCCCTTGACGCAACATACGCTCGATGATATACTCCGACGGACAAATCACATCGTAGTCCTCGTGTCCCTTCTCTATCTCGGTGAGCATCGACTCATTGATGTCGAATGTCTGGTACAGTATCTCCACCTTCTCACCCGTCTGCTGGTAGTACCAATCAGGGAACGTGTTGAGCACGTTGTCCATGTCTATATAGTCCGCCCAGTTGTACACCTTCAGGGTGTGCGCACGGTCAGCGGCATTCAGGTTGGTTACCACGAAACAAGGTAGTGCCATCAGCACTACAGCAAATAAGAACTTTTTCATTTTGTTTTATTCTGTTGTTTATGAGTACGTATATTCATGATTATCAATAGCACTAATATGGTGAGGAATATCAGCGAGAACAGCGGTCGCAACTCGGGTGTCAGACCGCCCTTGCGCGCATCGGCGTAGATGAACGTGGAGAGGGTCTCCAAGCCGTTGCTGCCTTTGGTGAAGAACGTCACCCCGAAGTCGTCGATACTCAGTGTCAGACTCAGTATGAAACCGCTAATCATCCCTGGCCACAACTCGGGCATCATCACCTTGCGCAACGCCTGGAACGGTGTCGCCCCGAGGTCGAGTGCCGCCTCGTAGATGTTGGGGTTCATCTTCGTCAGACGCGGCATCACACTCAGCACCACATACGGCGTACAGAACACCACATGCGCCGCTATCACCGTGCCGAAGCCGCGACTGATGCCCAGAAACACAAACAGCAGGAACAGACTGATACCCGTCAATATATCGGGGTTAATCATCGGTATGCTGTTCAGGAATGTCATTATCTTCCTCTCGCGCGACCGCATGTTGTAGATGCCTATCGCCGCCAGCGTGCCGAGGAAGGTCGAGATAGTCGCCGCTGTCAGCGCAATCACCACTGTGTAGAAGATAGCGCGGTACAGGTTCGGGTCCACCCGTACCTGCGCTGCGGCATCGTAGCCCGTAAACAGGTTCTTGTACAGCCCGAGCGTGAAGCCTTCCCAGTTGCCGAACACCTTGCTCTGCGTGAACGAGAAGATGATAATCAGCAATATAGGTGCATACAGCACTACCAGCAGCAGCCACAAATATGTCTGCCCTGCAATGCGCGAACCGAGGCTGCGCTTCTCCACTTTCGATTTCTTGTATCGCTCCATCTTATCGCAGTCGGTTGATGTCGTCGTCAGAGTCGCCTCCGCCGAAGAAACTGGTTACACCTATGATTATCAGCATGATAAGCGACAACGCCGCTCCGTAGTTCCACATCGCTATACCGCCTTCGCCGAAACTGCGCTGTATCAGCGAACCGAACAGCGTCACCTTGTTGTGCGTCAGCAACTCCGAGATGGCAAAGGTTGATACCGTCGGCATAAACACCATCACGATGCCCGAATATATCCCCGGCATCGACAGCGGCAGCGTCACCTTCATGAACACCTGGCTGCGGCTTGCCCCCAAGTCCTGTGCCGCCTCAATCAGACTCATGTCCATCTTCTGCAGCGTGTTGTAGATGGGGTAAATCATGAACGGCAGAAAGTCGTACACCATACCGAACAGCAACGCCCCCTCGCCCAACGGCAGCCCGAACATGTGAAACAACTCCACCGTCGCAATCGTACGCAGCAGGAAGTTTATCCACATCGGCAGTATGAACAGCATCGCCATCACCTGCGGCGTTTTGAAGTCCGCCATCGCCATGATATATGCGGCAGGGTAGCCCAATACAAGGCATATTATCGTGGTTATCAGCGCAATAGCCAGCGAGTAGATGAACGTGTTTATCGCCTCCGACTTGGTGAAGAAACTCACAAAGTTCATCAACGTGAAGTGCCCCTCGGGGTCGGTGAAGGCGTACACCGCAATCATCACCAGCGGCAGCAACACCAGGCACACCAAGAACAGTGCGTACGGCCACGCCCATGTGCGGCGCGACTGCAACATCATCTTCCAGTTACTTGCTTTCATCTCCCGCCTGCTCCTTTGCGCCCTGCGCCTCCGGTACCTTATATAGTCTGATATAACTCGGTGCCACGCGGATACCCACGCGGTCGCCGTCGTCCCACACATCATTGGTGTCCACGTAGATGTCATCGCCGTCATCAGTGCGCACCGTCAGGTGGTAGTGGTCGCCCTTGTACAGGATGAAATGCACCTCACCGCACAGCACGCCGTCTTCCTCGTCGTCTTGCAGGTTCACGCGGTTGAAATCCACTTCCACTTCCACTTTCTCCCCCACGCTGAACCGCTCTGCCGTGCGCTCGGACACTTCCCATTCCTCGTCAAGGAACAGCACCTTGTGCCCCTCCAGCATCTCGCCCTCGAAAGTGTTGCACAGCCGCTCTTTCTTCATCACCTGTATGTCTTCGGGCTTCACCAACAGCCCTACGCGGCTGCCCGGCTCAAAGGCATGGTAATCCTGAATCATCAGTTCATAGCCGTTGTCCGTCTCCACCGTCATCTCGTAGTGCACGCCCTTGAAGATACAACTCTTCACCTCTGCATGCAACTGCCACGGGTCGTCCTCCGTGCCTATCACTTCGGGCTTCTCTTTGCCCAAGTACAGGTCCTCGGGGCGCACTACCACATCCACCTCCTGATTCTCCCCGAAACCTTTGTCCACGCACTCGAAGTCGCGTCCGCAGAAGTTCACCACCTCATCGCGTACCATCGTCGCGTCCAATATATTGCTCTCCCCGATAAAGTCCGCCACAAAGCAGTTCTGCGGCTCGTTATATACGTCTGTCGGCGTGCCCACCTGCTGTATCTTGCCTTCGCGCATCACCACCACGCGGTCGCTCAGCGTGAGTGCCTCCTCCTGGTCGTGCGTCACGTAGATAAACGTGATGCCCAACTTGTCGTGCATCTCGCGCAACTCCATCTGCATGTCTTTGCGCATCTTCAGGTCGAGTGCCGCCAAAGGCTCGTCCAGCAGCAGCACCTCGGGCTCGTTGATGATGGCACGCGCTATCGCCACACGTTGTTGCTGACCACCGCTCAGGCTGTCCACATCGCGGTACTCATAGTCCGTCATGCCGACGGTCTTCAGCGCCTGCTTCACTTTCTTGGCAATGACTTTCTTGTCCATCTTCTTCAACTTCAGACCGAAAGCCACGTTGTCATACACGTTCAAATGGGGAAATAGTGCGTACTTCTGGAACACCGTATTCACGGGTCGCTGGTGCGGAGGCATCTGGGTCACATCCTCGCCGTTGAGCAGGATATCGCCATCGGTCGCCACCTGAAAGCCTGCTATGCAGCGCAGCAACGTGGTCTTACCGCAGCCCGAAGGACCCAGGATGGTTACAAACTCGCCTTTCTTTATCGAGAGGCTTACATCGTCTAAGGCGAACTTGCTGTCTTCAAACTGTTTCGAGACGTGATTCACCTCAATGATATAATCCGGTTTTTGCATTTGCTTTTTCTACTATGGTACACTAAATGTAAAACGCATAAATTCCTGTTTTGAATTTGGGCGCAAAAGTACAAAAAAACGCGCATTTATGCAACATTCCCTCCATTTTTCCGCAAAACATCTTTCTTTTGTCTCTCCTATTATCCGTATAGTCCTCCGTTAATGTTCGTTAATTGACCATTAAAACAGAGAATGGCACTTGATAGAACATATAATTTCCCACGAATTAACCACGAATTTTCCAAAGTAGACCTGCTGTCCTCGCGCTGACAACTACGGTACATACACGGTAGATATACGGTTGATACACGGTAGATAAACGGTTTATTCAGCGACTCCGACCGTACTATGACAATAGGCTTACCATTATCTCCGAATGAAACCGTAAATTCTTCCAAGAATCCATAGGAGTAGTGCGATTATTGCTGCGGCACCGATGTAGGCTAGCCACTTGATTGTTTTAGGAACGTACTTTTCAGGTGGAGAATGGATGATGACTTCCCTGGCTTGATAGATAGTATCAGTGTGGGTGAGTATGCGCTCTCTCCATCTGTCCCGCCAACGGTCTATGTAAATGGTATCGCCGCGGATGTATTCACGGATATAGATACTATCGCGGTGGTAGGTGCTGTCATGCAGCGAGGTGTTCGTCAGGGTGTGCGAGGTCGTATTCACGGGCGGCACGTTGTGCCTCAATGTAGTGCATGCGCTGCTCCAAAGGACAAGGCACATCATACAAAGGATACGGGTCGAAGTTGATAATCTCAATGTAAACGGGTTCATAACGTTTGGTTTTGCGGTCGTTGTAATTGGTTAGCAGTATGTCACGCAGTCTGTTGAGCGTGCGGCGGGAAGACAGCAGACGCGGTTGTGCCGGTTCGGTAGAGCCCATAGGCGGATAGAGCAAGTCTGCCACACCGACCAAGATACAACCTGCCGTATCACGGGGATAGTTGCCTGCATGTATCCGAATTCCCGTGCGTCCGACCACGTTGCCGATAAGAGGAAGTACCTCGCCGAAGCGGGGCGACATGGTGAGTGTAACAGGGTAGAAACCTGCAGGGATAGCGACATCGGTGCGCTCCAAGGTGGAGCAGAACCAACGATTGTCGATAAGTAGTTCGCCACAAAGGGCGTTGCCTTGCGGCTGTTTGCGGATAAGTTTCAATATCATGACTTTTTAGTTTAGGAGTTGATGAGTTGATAAGTAGTTTAGATAGTTGAGTGTTGAACGTTTAGAGTTGAGAGCAGTGGAGAGTGGATAGAAGAAAGTAGGCTGTGCAGAACTATAAACTTTCTACTATTGAACTGCGTTAAATACTCCACTCTAAACGCTCAATAATTGACATCTACCCTCGGTACTTGTAGCGGTAGTCGATGCCGACAATCGAACCAGAGAAGGTGAGGGCTTCGCCGAAGGCAACGAGGACAGAGGAGTGGATTTCGCCTGCAGGTGGCAGGGCTATTCCTGCGACCAGCAATGCGCACCCGAAGAAAGTAAGAACAAACGCGACTAACAACTGACCTCCGGGACCTCCCCCTGCCCCTCCTTCAAAGGAGGGGAGTGCGGATGCTTTGAACTCTCCCATTTTGAAGGGGGAGTTGGAGGGGGTCTTTTTCATTATGCAACCTCCTCTGCACATTGGTGCCAAACGTACTGACGAAGTGTGCGATACTGCGTCTGCGATTTGAAAGCAGCGATGTCGGCTGCAATCTTCGAGGCGTCTTGGAGACGTTTCCTTGTTGCCGTGCAGATAGCACCAAAGCGGGTGCGGTAGGCGACTTCGGACTGGGAAACAGCCGTTGTGCGTTTGCCCATAATGTGGGTGTAGTTGGGATTAGCCAACATTGCCACGTTGGAGGTGGCCGCCTGACGGCGCATAAAGGTTACGGTACTTGTCTTTGACAGTTTGCCACTGACGGATTTGACGGGATCGATGAATGTGATTTTTGCCATTGTTGTTTATTGGTTGATTAGTTTATGGGTTTATAAGTTGATACGTGGTTTAGATGGTTGAGAGTTTAGAGTTTAGAGCAGTTGGAAAGTAGGGAGTAGATAGTTTTATTTACGATTTGACAATTTACGATATACAATTTATGTACGATTGGCGGCTATGCCGCATGATTTGGGTATTTCCCCCATATTTCCTATTACCGTAAAATGACCAATCATTCTACACTTATAGACTGCCTTAAACGCTCCACTCTAAACACTCCACTCAAGATTAAGCAGCCAACTTAGCCATTTCTTTGGCGAAGATGTAGCCGTTGAGGGTACGATACTTGCCAGGGTTGGACTTGAAGGCGGCAGCGTAGGCGGCAAGGTCTTGCGCCGAGAGAGCCTTGATAGCCGCACGGGTTTGGGCGAAGCGGTTACGCTGTGCGACTTGCTGCGTTGTCGGGGCGGCGGTACTCGGATTGCAGATTTTACCTGTGTAGCGGATACCGTTACGCATAGCGAAATAGGTGTCGGAGTGCTGGCAAACTTTGCCGGAAAGGGACTTTACTAAGTCCATTGGAATGTACTTTGACATAAGAACATTTACGATTTATCAATGTACGAGGTACGATTTATTTTACGATTTGGATAGATGTACGATGTACACTGACGCCCTAATGGGCTGATTAAACAATTAAGAATTTGTAAGTTTGAAAATTGGAATACCACGTTTCTGAGGCGGTGGCTATACCTTGACTTTCGAAAGACGGTGCAAAGATAATACGGGAATAGACGTTTTGCAACGACAGCAGTCAATGAAATGCAAGTGCACATTGACTGCTGTCACTATTTTTGTTGTATAGTGCTGATAGTAAGTAGAATATAAAATACGGAAAAATACACGTTTGCTGTGTGTTATTTTGATTTTTTGCGCAAGTCTTGTACTCGACGAGTGATTTCGTCTTCATATTTCGATACTTTCTCAAGTGCTCGCCAAAGGTTGTTCGAGGTTACAATCCATCCGACTTCGGCAGTAAGTAAGTCCGCCAGCATAGGCAGGCTGTGCCATCTGCCCGGCCATTGTTGTCCGACACGTTCACGTGCTTTGATTTCGATGGCAATACGGATGTAATCATCTTTGACAAAGAAATCATTTTTTGCATTCACGATTATTTCCAAAGTGCTGCATTGTCTTACTAGGTCTGTGATGATACGCTCTTGT
The DNA here is from genome assembly GCA_934692905.1 of uncultured Bacteroidales bacterium. Classification (GTDB taxonomy): domain Bacteria; phylum Bacteroidota; class Bacteroidia; order Bacteroidales; family Paludibacteraceae; genus Colicola. Next base: position 5,796 of record CAKUUM010000030.1, on the reverse strand, counting down.
TGCTCCAAGAGGTTGCGCATTTGGGTTGTGTTGTCTTGCCATTGTTGCAAGATGGAACTGGTGGAGTTTGTCTTCATGTTCTTAATTTTTTAGATGTTAATATATAAAGAAAAAACCGCACCCTCGTTAGTGAAGGTGCGGTGTAAAAACTGGAACAAAAGTAGTTATGAAAAGGGGCTACCTAAAATTTTAGATAGCCCCCTTAACAAGAATTTTATCCGTAATGTGCTACATTTCTATCCCCACGAGGTTATATGTTTTGCCATTGCGGTTAATGAGTATCTGCCCATCTCTAACCCATTTTGTAGCGGAGTTGGAGTGTGCTTGTGTGTTACTTGCTGCTGTTCTAGTGTTGTACTCACAACTACCTGGTGAAGTCTCATAAATAGGACTTCCGTCCACGGAGCAGCAAATGAAACGTATCGGACCACAAGGTGGCAACTCTTCGCCATATAGCGGAGCCAAGACACCTGCGTTAGATATTGAACCTACATACTCAATATCCGTCGCACGGTAGTCATATTGAATACGTTTAGCCCTACGACCATCTAACAACGTAACAGAATCAACGGCAGTCACGGAAGCCAGACCTTCTTCATTGTCATTATACAGACGGGCAGAAGGCGAGACAATCTTATCCCCCACATTGAGACCGAAATCATAGATGAGCGTTTCTTTGCCCTCGTAGTAAGCAAATACTTGCTTCCCACTTTCGCGGATAGGCACATTGTCAAGCAGCCGATAATTTGTGCCGTTGATTGTCTTCTCCCCGGAAACACGCATCTGGCGAATAAAAGTTTTGTCGCCACCTTCGCATAACTCCGTTACACGATATGACCACACTTTGCCCTCGGGGAAATAGACGTGATTGCTATTGTATTCACAGCCGAATTGTGCAAAATAGTCATCCTTCCTTTCGTACACCTGCACTCCATTGGAATATGCACATTGCAGGTAATGGAACGAACCACCAGGATAAGTAATGCCTGTGTACAGCAAACCATGGGTGGAACCGATGCCCTCTATCCATTGTGCTGTCTCCCCAAATTGTTCTTCATCCGGAATGTCTGGGATGTAGTCTGCTATTTCTATAGTCAATATACGTTTTTCGTCTTCTGTCGTCTGCACATCTTTAACCCTGTTTTTACACAGCGTAGTCGGGTGGTCTAATCCGCCCCAAACCATTATCTCATCACCTGCTTTCGCGCCAAAATCATATAGCAGGTATTCTTTGCCATCATGGCAAACATACACTTTATCCCCCTCTTGGCGAATGGCGGCTGCATACTTTGGGCTACCCGAAGTGAGAGTTTCTTGCTCCATAACCTTGGTATAAGATATGTTGTTTATGGTTGTATCCCCGGTTAGCGTATATTTATATATAACGGCATCCTCTTTATCAAGTCCAAAATATGCGTGGAATTTCAACACATTCCATTGATTTGCTTGTATGACTTTCGGCGATGACATACAATAAGTGTGCAATCGCTCTTGCTCCGCTTGTGGCATTTCGTAAAGCAATTGCCCATTGCGGCTGATGCATACCAGATGACGACCAATAAGGCATGTTGGAATATCTAATCGAACTAACTGAAAAAAATCGCCGGCAAAAGAGCCCTTCCCGAATGAACCGACCGTTTCAACATATTCCATACCATTACTAAATGTCCATTTTTTATACTCATTCCCGTCTAATAGAGTTACATTCTCTATTTTAGTAACTATAATAGACTGCTCATTGCCTTCGGGGCCTTTGTAGGAGAATGTGTTAGTTTCTGAATCATGCCAAATAGGGTGCAATTCATCCCCCACTTCTAATGTGTAATCATACAACACCATATCTATATTTCCTTGTCCGCTATATAGATATACTTTGTTATCCGTTTCACGCAAATACATTTGCCAATCACCAAACTCAAGATATTGTTTGCCGTTGATAGTTACCTCTTTGGTCGGTTGTAACAAATGAGTATTCTTTTGTCCACACGCATCACCACTGTAGAATTCATTATATATAGTTCTGCTTAAACCTGCCAGAGTAGGAAAAGCCGAAGCGTCAAACGTCCATGCACTTTGCAGGCACATTAGTCCGCAAAGAATACAGATAAACTTTTTCATATAATATAATCAATGTGAATTATTTATTATTCTATTGACAATTGCCCACCTTTTCTTATTTCAAACCCATTGGGTATATTAACCACGCCTGAATTGATTATTTTCAAATTTCCCGTATCGGAGACTATAACATTACCTGTTGGCTCATAATCTACGACATTACTTCCAATGTTAACTTCATTACACCCTGTTATGACAAAATCTTGTGCAATGTTTTCATTTTGTATGTAGCAATTATCAATGGTTTGTATGTATGGTGCGTAGTTATGTTTTGTGATAACCAATGTACAATAATTGGGAATATCTGTAAAATCAGCAGTAGAGACATTGCTATATGTTTGCATATAATTACCGCCTTGCCCTATATTAGACAATGTGATTGTACAATCTTCTATAGGAACAGACACATGTAATGTATTAGCATTTTTGTGAACACTTACATTTTCAAAATAGTATGGACCTGCAGTATAGATAGGTAATTCCGAATCACCAATAGCATTTGTACTACACATTAACCAACGATACCCTCCATGGCTCCCTGTACTTGAAACATATCGCAGTTTTACTATTTTTACAACTTCTGCGAAATTATAGGAAGTGTTTTGAAATAGTGTCTTATAGAACCAAGCGTCTAATGAAAAAGATTTTCCTAAAACAGGGTAATCAGGATCATTCGTTCCCCAACCTGCGCGTGAACTTCCCCAATAAGCAACGGCTCCTCCATTTGGATTTCGAATAAAAGCCTCACTCAAACAAGGTTCTGCTAAATCAAAGGCGTTTGTGGAGCACGCCATCGTGGTGATAACTGATGGCTGTTGGTTATTTGTTAATTGGGCTGCTGTAGATGCCCAATATCTATTTCCATTCTCGATAGCCCAATATTGTGGATCTCCATGCGTTGCAAAGTGAATAAAATTATATCCTTTGTTAAACTGTTCATTGATATTTGCACTTGTCAGGTCATATCCGGCACCTTGAGGAAAATCTGTGTCAGTATCATAAAATCGAGTTGCCGTTCCATTCCAATACGGAGCGACATAATTGTCATACATATTATCACTTTTCTTATGAGCATCGCTATACTCGCCAAAGGGACGCCATAATTGTTGTGTACATAACAGCATCGTATTCACACTATATGGTACTTGCTCGTATTTAAGTAATTTTCTTGTGTAGTTTTGGACCTCAATAGATGTGCGAATAGGTAATCTTGAGATGCTAACACTTGAGTTAAAATCAACGTTGTCCTCTATTTCTCCATAAATACCATTCCCATTGGCATCCCAATCAAATTGTTTGCGGAAGCAGCCGTAATACCAATCACAAGGAGTTATATCAGAAGTTCCTGCATTCATTATGGGGACTCGCACAATTGGTACGATTGTTTCATCTCCGCCAAGTAGGAGAAAACGCAAGCCCTGATTGTAGTAGTCATATACACATTGTTTGATACGTAGTTGAGGAGTATTGCCTGCATATTTTGTATCGATTTCTTCCAATGTAACAATTTGTGTATTAACGCCTTTCTGACATTTCCAAACGCGAAGTGGTTCAAAACTATCTTTTAAAGCGGTAGAAGTTATAATAAGATATTCAACACTATTTTGTTCTTCCTGATTATTTTCAATTGAATACAATGAGTTTATTTCCCCTGAATTATCTACGATATGTTTGATAACTTGGCTATGGCTTCGTTGCGGTTTGTGCACGAAGGATGGCAATAGTTCTACATTAAGTGTAATATCAATTCTTCTTACAATGTTCAATCGCTTTTCTTTGGGAACATAAATAAACGGAGAAATAGAAAATGTAGCGTATTGATAACCATCTATTGTGCAGATATTCACTAACTTTGCAACAGAATCAGGATATGTAACTTCTATATTGTATTGACAATCATTATTATTAACGACCTCTGTTTCTGTCACAGGAATATCATATGGCATAGATGCTAACGTAATATTATTTTTCCATACTTGAATAGATGTATTGATACTATACCCTTTTAATACAGCACCATCTGGTAACAATATATTCCTAAGACAAATAGGCATTATGGGAGTACAAGGCTCACTCCTGACCTCAAAATCAGAAGAATAATTGATAATACTACCTGTTGCAGTCTCTGAAATAGAGAAATCCGCAGGATTAAAATCGTATATGTATGTTTGGGCATATCCTAATGAACATAAGATGCTCAATAGGAAACACAAGTATATCTTTTTCATATAGTATCGTTATTTTGTGAGTACCATTTGTTTTGTATCTATCAGTTTGCCGTCCACGACCAAAGAGTAGAGGAAAGAACCTGCATAGAGATCATTAGCATCAATAGTAATAGTTCCCTCGCCAAAGGTAATAATAGGATATTGCAACAATTGCACTCCCGTCATATCATAGACAAAGATAGTTGCCGATTGGGCATTGGGAGTGATTGTATAGGTTATTTCCGTGTCGTGTGTGAATGGGTTGGGAGTGTTTTGATAAAGAGTATTCAATGTCTCTGATGTGGAGACGCATGCTCCCTGCTTCTTTGCTTGCGTCTTCTTTACGTTCCCATTGGATATAGCGTTTACTTGCGCAGACAAATCTTGTACGGCTTGGATAAGCAGAGGGATTAGTTCGATATAGTTGATACTCATCACTCCTGCCGCGTCTTCATATACCAATTCTGGATAAATCTGCTTCACCTCTTGTGCTAACAATCCATAGTGGATAGTATTGTCCGTCATTTCGATTGCGTCCATTGCTTGTGTCGCTACTTGTGCGGTGTCGGAAGGTGTCGCGTTCGCCATAGCAATAGCCCGTTCTGACATCATATTGTATTGCACTGGGTTCAATGTCGCAATTTTACTAAGGGCTGTGGAATTGATAGATTGGATATTGGATTTATACCTTGCGTCCGAAAGAGTAGTTAGATTTCGAGTGGTCAGAGTTCCAGCGACGTAGGTATCGCCATTGAAATAACCGGCATATCTACCTTGTATTTCTGGTATATCCCATTCGAAACAGCCCACAACGGCTGCACCATTGTTACTACCTGTCAGGTTTCCGACTGCACCATAGTTATAACCAGAGGTTCGGTTGCCTGCACTCGCGATAATACCATAGGAACGCCCCGAAGATTGAGGTCGTGCATTGCTGGCACCCGCCATAATAGCAACTTGCCTATCATTGAGATATTGTGCAGAAGCATAAATGGCAGGTCCCCAATCAGCGGCGGTTTTGGCATACACAGCCAGACCTCGATTGTAGTCGCCATATGCCAAGATGGTAGTTTGATCTTCTAATGTTCCATGTCTGCGAGGACCAAAAGTTGGGGGATAAACAGTATTAATAGTATCGCCATTGGTTACTCGACCAATACTATCCACTTTCACCTGTGCGAAAGATGATGTTGCTGCAATGCATACAAGCATTAAAAGAGGAAATTTTTTCATGATGTTTTTGTTTTTTAGTTAAACATTAAATTGATTTGACGGTTTTCTGTTTGATGTACGGATGTACACTATGGCGACCATACGAGTACAATCGTATGCAAAGATAATATATCTCTCTGATATACACAACACTTTAATAAGAAAAAGTGAAAATTATTGTAAATTAACGTGAGTTCGATATAAGGGTTGTTTTCAGTCAAAAGATAGTGAGTTGTGTAGAATGTTCAAATTGGAGATT
>CAKUUM010000029.1 GCA_934692905.1 uncultured Bacteroidales bacterium | reverse complement strand
CGTTTTTCCATACGCGGAAGTCGAGGTGCGGTCCTGTGGAACTGCCCGTACTGCCCACATAACCAATCACTTGTCCCTGCTTGACGTGCTGCCCGACCTGCAGTCCGTTGGCGAACTTGGACAGGTGCAGATAGGCGGTGGTGTAGGTGGAGTTGTGTTTAATCTTGACGGTGTTACCCCCTCCGCCTTTGTACTGGCGCATCGTGACTACGCCATCGCCGATGGTGACGACAGGCGTACCCGCCGGTGCGGCATAATCCACGCCCGTATGGGGGCGAACTATCTTATATATAGGGTGTTTGCGCGCGTAGGTGAAGCGTGATGAGATGCGTTTGTAGTTGAGGGGAGCCTTCAGGAACGCCTTGCGAAGGCTGTTGCCGTCGGCGTCGAAATAGTTGTGGATATTGCCGTCCTCGAACCAGAACGCCTCCTGCCAGCGACGGGCATGGTAGAAATCCGCCGCGTAGATGCGGCCGATGCCGATGCGGGTGGTGTCCACGTATAATTCATCGTAGAACACCCGAATGGAGTCCCCCTTCTGCAGTCCGAAGAAGTCGATAGTCCACGCGTAAATGTCGCTCAGTTCGAGGGCTAATTCGACGGGCAAGTCATTGGAAACCATGGCGTTCCACAGACTGGATTCGATGACCACCTCGGCGGAACGGCTGTGGTGTACAGTAGGCTTGACATGGTGCTCCACGTGAATGGAGTCCGTGAGATGGAGGACTGTTGCCTGCGTGACAGAGGGCACGTACACAAAATAACAGGGGTGCTCAACGCCTGCTGTATCTGCCTGATAGAAAACGTAATAGGTTTTTCCCTCACGTATGGAGCGGACATCGAACTCGTTGCGCGGCAACTGTGTGACACCCGTCACCTGCCGGCGCGAGGCACCTACACGATTCAATATGCCGCCGAGCGTTTCCCCCGCCCGCACGTAGCCCGTGTCGATGCGGAAAGAGTCCACGGGGATGTCGTATTCATAACGGACCTCGTATGCCACATCATCCTGCACATTCTCGTCGGAATCAGAGACAGGTTTGCCGCACGATGCCAGTCCCAACAGCGCCGTGAATAACAAAATGCCGTGAATTCTCGTCATTTCTTCTTAGGATATTTGCGCGTCCATGAACTGATTTTCAGTCGAATAACGCCTAAAAGCGCCTCGGAGAAGATGCCGCCCGACATCTTGCTGGTGCCCAAGACGCGGTTGACAAAGATGATGGGCACCTCGACAATGCGGAAGCCGCATTTGTATGCCGTGAACTTCATCTCGATTTGGAAGGCATAGCCCTTGAAGCGTATCTTGTCCAACTCGATGGTTTCCAGCACTTCGCGGCGATAACCGACGAAACCCGCCGTGGTGTCGTGGACGGGTATGCCCAGCACAAAACGCACGTATTTGCTGGCAAAATAGGACATGAGCACGCGCCCCATCGGCCAATTGACCACGTTCACGCCGCTCACATAACGGCTGCCGATAGCCACGTCGGCACCCTTGTTCGCGCAGGCATCGTGCAACTTGAGGAGGTCTTGCGGGTTGTGCGAGAAGTCGGCATCCATCTCGAATATGTAGTCATACCCGTGCGCAATCGCCCACTTGAATCCCGCAATGTAGGCAGTGCCCAATCCCTGCTTGCCTTGGCGCTCCACGATAAAGAGGCGACCTTGGAAGTTGTTGTCCATCAGCCGTTTAACGATGGCAGCCGTGCCATCGGGGGAGCCGTCGTCAATCACCAAAACATGGAATTCTACGGGCAGGCTCATCACTGCAGTGATGATGGCTTCGATATTCTCTTTCTCGTTATAAGTCGGAATGATAACTAATTGGCTCATAATGAAATACGATTTTATTCTTTGTTGGAGTTGCCCTGCAGTTTAGACAGGGTAATAATGTTGTCGTTCAGGGGGTAGATGGGGCTTGGGTTGAGGCGCTCCAAGGGCGTGACGAAGAGGTCTTCGCCCGCGACGATGCCGCTATCCAATAGGATGTCTGTGACGGTGTCCAGCGCGACTTTGGGGTCATTGTTCTCGTGACTGAGGTGGCAGAGGAACACATTGCGCATGCCGGAGTGGTAGTTGTCCGCTATCAGTTGCCCGCACATGGCGTTGCTCTGATGCCCTTTTGGCGACAGGATGCGCTGTTTGAGGTAGGTGGGGTAGGGACCATTGAGGAGCATTTGCTCGTCGTGGTTCGCCTCGATGACAATATGATTGGCGGTGCGCATGTACGCCTCCATCTGGTCGTTGGGTTCGCCGCAGTCGGTGGCTATCATAAACCGCTGACCCGCATAGTCAATCACGTAGCCTACGCACTCCGTGGAATCGTGCGAAATATCAAACGTGTTGATTGTCATGCCGTTGAGTTCCCATTGTTCCCCCTTGTTGAAGTACCTCTGGGAGGTGCGGAGTTTGAGTTGGACTCCGTAGTTGCGGTTGATGCCCTCGTGAATGAGTGGGGTGGAGTAGATGGGCAGATGGACTTTCTCGCCCAGCGTCCCTACGGCACGGATATGGTCGGCATGGTCGTGGGTGATGAGCACCCCCATGATATTGGCGAAGTCCAGGCCCATTTCACGGAGGTGCTTCTGTATGGTACGCGCAGAGATGCCGGCATCAATAAGGATGCCGCTTTTGAGCGTGCCCAAGTAGTAGCAATTGCCACTACTACCGCTTGCAAAACATCTGAATATGAGTTGGTTTTCTTCCATTGTGTACTTTGTCCGGTGTTTGAAACGAGTCTCTTGACACCAATTCAACCTGCAAAGTTACACAATTTTTCGGGAATAAGCAAATGGAACAGGAATAATCGTGCGAAATGCCCTATTTTGTCTTCGCAACCGCCAGAGTGACAGCGACAACAATCATCACGATGCCGATGACGGAACGTGTGGTGAGTTGCTCGCCGAAGACCGTGACACCTATAATCACTGCCGTGAGCGGCTCCATGGCACCCATAATGGCGGTTTGCGTGGAGCCGATACGCTGTATAGCCATTGCCGTGAAAGTCAGCGAGAGGGCCGTGGAGAAGAGTCCCGAGCCCACGCTGCAGCCCCAGTACCAACCACTCGGGGTGGTCATATGCCCCTGAACCAGCAGGGCGATGCCCAAAGCGGCGGCCCCCACGAGGAGGGCATAGAATGTGGCCTTGACAGGCGGCATTTGGGTGATATGCCCCTTGTTGATGAAGACCAAATAGGCTGCGTACATGAGTGTGGAGATGATAACCAGCACGATACCGAGTGTGCTGACATGGCTGACGCCGCTCATGTCACAAAGTACGAACACGCCCACTGTGGCGAGCAAGAGGCAGCCCCATACAATCCACGATACGCGCTCGTGGAAGACAAATGCCATGAGCAATGCCGTGATGATGGGGTAGAGGAAGAGAATGGTGCTGGCAATGCCCGCGTCCATAAACCGATATGCCTCGTAGAGCAAGAGTGACGAGAACATCATCAGCAGGCCCAAGATGGTGAGTTGCAGGGCTTCGCTGCGGGTAAGACGGAAGTCGATGTGCTGCACCAACATGGGTACTGCCAACATGGGTACGCTGAGCACATACCGAAAAAAAAGCACCGACACGGCATCCATACCCTGCTCGTATAAAGGCAAGGCAAACAATGGGTTAAGCCCATAAAAGGCAGCGGCGAGAATGCCGCACAAATAGCCGATAACCTTACTATTTTTCATACATCGTCAAAAAAGCGCGCAAAGGTAGTGCTTTTGCCCGACACGCACAAACAGTGTGCAAAATATATTTTTGTTTTGTCAAGTACACAAGGCAATTTCGGGTTCATATGCAAAATGGTGTTGCATAAACTGAGAAAAAATTGTATCTTTGCACTCGAAAAAGTCCGGCTACGTTGCCGCACTATATATATAAGGTGTATTTCGTATGTATCCACAACAAATAATCGATGCCCTCACCCACGTGCGCTATCCGGGCACGGGTAAGAACCTTATAGAGGGTGGAATGTTGGAAGACGACATTCGTATTTCAGGCTTGGAGGTCAGTTTCTCGCTCATCTTCGACAAGGACAACGACCCGTTTCTGAAGTCGGTGGTGAAGGCTGCCGAGGTGGCTGTCAAGACCTACGTTGATGCCAACGCCGCCGTACATATCAACACCAAGTTCCGCAAGCAAAACATTGTGCCACAGGAAGATAAGCCTGCCATACAAGCCAAGCACATCATCGCCGTCCATTCGGGCAAAGGTGGCGTGGGCAAGTCCACCGTAGCCGCCAACCTTGCCATCACGCTGGCGAACATAGGCTACCGTGTCGGACTGCTGGACGCGGATATTCACGGACCCTCTATCCCCAAGATGTTCCACACCGAGGATTGCCGTCCCGTATCCGTCACCGTCAACGGGCGCGACCTCATCGAACCCATTGAGCAGTACGGCGTTAAGATGCTCTCTATCGGCTTTTTCGTTGACCCCGAGCAGGCGGTTGTCTGGCGCGGAGGTATGGCAAGCAACGCCATCAAGCAACTGATACAAGACGCCGACTGGGGCGAACTCGACTATTTCCTTATCGACCTCCCGCCGGGAACCAGCGACATACATCTCACACTCGTTCAGACACTCCACCTCACGGGTGCGATAGTGGTCACCACCCCCCAACCCGTGGCATTGGTGGACGCGCGCAAAGGTGTGGACATGTTCCGCAACGAGAAAATCAATGTTCCCGTATTGGGTATCATCGAGAATATGGCATGGTTCACGCCCGCCGAGTTACCCCAAAACAAATACTACATCTTCGGCAAGGACGGCGGTAAGGATTTGGCACAGAATTTGCAAGTACCGTTGCTGGGTCAAATCCCGTTGGTACAATCCATCCGTGAAGCGGGTGACGAAGGCACTCCCATTGCCATGCAGCACGGGCACCCCGCCGCACAGGTATTTGAAGATATATGTCACAAAATAATATCACAGAGTTAGGTACAGAACCAATCAGAAACCTCCTTATCAAGTATGCATTGCCGGGCATCATCGCGATGACGGCAAGTTCGTTGTATAACATTGTTGACAGCATCTTTATCGGGCACGGTTGCGGTGCCATGGCGTTGTCGGGCTTGACCATCGCCAAGCCATTTATGGATATATGCGCCGCTTTCGGCAGTCTTGTCGGCGTGGGTGCCAGTTCTCTGGTCGCCATCACGTTGGGCAGAAAGGACTATCATTCCGCAAGCAAGGTGTTGGGCAACGTGCTTGTGCTCAATGTCTTGCTGGGCTTCCTGATAGCCGTTGTCGGACTGATATGGCTCGACCCCATTCTCTATGCCTTTGGTGCCAGCGAGGTAACGCTCACCTATGCGCATGAGTACATGGAGATTCTCCTTTTCGGTAATATCCTGACACACATCTACTACGGACTCAACAACATGCTCCGCGCCATGGGACACCCCCGCTCGGCGATGGTTTCCACGATAGTGGCGGTATTTGCTAACGTGGTCTTGGACCCGATATTCATATTTGGTCTCGATATGGGCGTGCGCGGAGCGGCATTGGCTACCATGCTCTCACAGGTGATTGCCGTAGTGTGGCAGTTTACTATCTTCTTGAATCCCAAGGAGATAATACACTTCCACCGCGGTATATGGAGGTTGGAAAAGGATATCACCTTCCGTGCATTGTCAATAGGTATGGCACCTTTCCTGATGAACCTTGCATCATGTTTCGTGGTCATCATTATCAACAACCAACTCAAGCGTTATGGTGGCGATATGGCTATTGCCACCTATGGCGTTATCAACCGCTTCACGTTTGTGTTCGCTATGATAGTCATGGGCTTAAATCAGGGAATGCAGCCCATAGTGGGCTACAACTATGGCGCAGGGCAGTACGACCGTATGCTGCGGGCATTCAAACTGACTGCGCTATGTGCCACATGTGTAATGAGTGCGGTCTTCCTGTTGGGCGAGATAGTACCCGAGTGGATGGTGCGGATGTTCACGCACGACACCGAACTGATTGCGCAATCCATAGTGCCTATGCGTATCGTGGTTGCGGTAATGTGGTTGGTGGGTTTCCAGATGGTTACGGGTAACTTCTTTACCTCTGTCGGTATGTCCGGCAAATCTATCTTCTTGAGTCTGACAAGGCAAGTGATATACCTTATCCCCTTATTGTTATTACTTCCGATGTGGTTCGAGAATATGGGCGTGTCTCCTATCTTGGGTGTCTGGTGGAGTCTCCCTGTCAGTGACACTCTTGCAGCGATTACTGCCGCTATCATGCTGGTAATCGAAGTGGAGAAATTCCGCAAGCAAGGTGTGCTCTCCGCAGATAATCAGTAGATTATATAAAGTGTTGCTGGGTGTGAGCGGCGCATTGCTCACAATTGCCCCGCTTCGACGAGGTTGATAACCCGCTCCACAATACGGTCTTTGTCGGCGGCGTCATACCCCTCCTTGAGGTCGTTCTTGAACAGTTTTGCGACAAACTGCCAGAAGTTCGCGCTGAACGTACCGCGGTACATCCGGATAATCTCGTAACTGGTACGGTCACTCTCACGGTCCATCAGTTTCATCAGCATCTGACCCTGTGAGGCGGTCATGTGGCGGAAGTCGTCTTCGTATTTCTTAAACAATTGTTTTTCATACGCTTTCCACCATTTGCGTTGGGCTTTTTTATCGGGAAGTTGAGCCAATTGCCGGTCGGCATATTCCATTTCTTTGGCAAGCATCTTGGCATAAGGCAGCGTCTTTTTCACATCACGTACGGTGCGCCAGTAGAAACGCTCCTGCCGCTTGTTCTTGAAAACCATTTTCGGATATACGTAGATGTCGTGCATACGTGCGATGTAGAACGTATCTTGCTGACTCACTTGCAGTTGCAGAGAGTCCAAATGCTGCGCGTAGCCTGCGAGGCACGTTGCGCTGCAAAGTAGTATCAGTATTATCTTACGCATATAATTTCAGGCTATCCTCAGGGAAAGGTTAGGGAAAGGTCAGGGAAGATGCACCATTTAACTTATCTCACCCCAGTTAACGATGGTCTGACGGAGATGGTCGAGGTGGCGTTTGTAGATGCGGTTGTTGGTGTCTTCCAACAAGGGGTCGGCGTCGAGGATAGAGAGGGCGGCTTGGCGGGCAAGTTCGAGAATTTGGCCGTCCGTTGAGAGGCTCGCGATACGGAGGTCGAAAGGCAAGCCCGACTGCTGCGTACCCTCGAGGTCGCCGGGGCCGCGGAGTTGCATATCCGCTTCGGCAATGCGGAAACCGTCGTTCGTAGCCACCATAATATCCATGCGCTTGCGCGTGTCACGACTCAGTTCCACCTTCGTCAGGAGAATACAATAACTCTGATCCGCCCCGCGTCCGACACGCCCGCGCAACTGGTGAAGTTGGCTCAACCCGAAGCGTTCCGCGTTCTCGATAATCATTACACTGGCGTTGGGCACGTTCACCCCCACCTCAATCACGGTGGTAGCCACCAGTATCTGCGTCTCACCGCTGATGAAACGCCTCATCTGCTCGTCCTTATCGTGCGCCTTCATCTGCCCGTGCACCATGGATATGCGGTACTGGGGGAACGTATCGCAAAGGGTGTTGTACCCGTTCTGTAGGTCTTGCAAGTCCAAGTTCTCGTTCTCCTTGATGAGCGGATAGACCACATACACCTGCCGCCCCTGGTCGATTTGCGAGGTGATGAACTGATTGATGGTGGCACGCCGCTGAATGGAGTAGTGGAGGGTCTGCACAGGCTTGCGCCCGGGCGGCAGTTCGTCGATGACACTGACGCGCAAATCCCCATAGACGGTCATGGCAAGGGTGCGCGGGATAGGCGTGGCGGTCATGACAAGGATATGCGGGGGGCGGACATTCTTGCTCCACAGTTTGGCGCGCTGCGCGACACCGAAACGGTGCTGTTCGTCCACGATACAGAGACCGAGATTGGCAAACTGCACCTCGTCTTCGATGAGGGCGTGGGTGCCGATGAGTATGTTGATTTCCCCCGCGCGGAGTGCCTGGTGGAGGGGTTCGCGCTGCTTCCTGGTGGTCGAGCCGGTGAGCAGGGCAATGCGCAGTCCGCGCACAGGGCGGTCTTGGGTATCGCTGAAGAGTCCGTCGCCGGTGTCAAGGAGAGGGGCAAGGAACTGGCGCAGCGTGTCGTAGTGCTGGTTGGCAAGTATCTCCGTGGGTGCCATGATACACGTCTGGTAACCGTTGTCTATGGCAAGCAGGGCGCATAGCAGTGCCACAAGGGTCTTGCCGCTGCCGACATCGCCCTGCAGCAGACGGTTCATCTGTCTGCCCGACTTGAGGTCGGTCTGTATCTCGCGCACCACCCGCTTCTGGGCGTTGGTAAGGGGGAACGGGAGACAGGTATGGTAAAAGGCGTTGAAGTAGCGGCCTACGATAGGCATGGGGAATCCCGCGTTCTGCTCGCGCCGCTTCATCTGGCGGAGGATTTGCAACTGGATATAGAAGAGTTCCTCGAACTTGAGCCTCTCGCGCGCACGCTGCAGGGTGGCGTTGTTCTTGGGGAAATGGATGTTGGCGAGCGCCTCGGTGAGCCCCATGAGATGGTACTGCCGGAGGACGTCCATGCCGATGGTATCGGGCACGCCGTTCTCGCGCAGAGCAGGCATGAGTTGCAGGGTGATGTTGCGGATGACGCGGGAATTGATGCCCGCGCGCTTCATGGGCTCGGTGGTGTTGTAGTACGGTTCGAGCCCCTGGGTGGTCTCGGGCTGCACCTTGCTCATGAGCGTGAGTTCGGGATGGACGAAGTTGTATTGGTGATTGAAGCGGGAAGGCTTGCCGAAAAGCAGGTACTGCACGCCCTTTTCCAACTTGAGGTACTTGACACCCCTGAACCATACGAGTTCGATGGTGTGCCGCCCGTCGGTGAAAGTGGCGGTGAGACGTTGCGCAGCCCCCACGCCCTGAGTGTGCCACTCCGTGATTTCGCCTATGATTTGGACGTAGGTGTCCTCGTCGTCAATCTCGTGAATGAAATAGAAACGGCTCCTGTCGATGTACTTGTAGGGGAACACATAGAGCATATCGAGAGCCGATTTCACCCCCAATTCTTTACGAAGAATGTCGGCGCGCTTGGCACCGACACCCTTACAATAGACTATATCCCGGATGGATAAATCCATCTGATAATCAATAACTAAGCGTAGTTTGTCTTAATAACTAAACGTAGTTTGTCCCATTTATCCCCTATCGAACTCGCCACTCCTGATTCCAAATTCTGCACACCGCATCGGAAAGATGCCGGTTGCTTGATTGGAAGAAGGATTATTGTAGGCGGAAGTTGATAGGTACTGTATATTTCACGCGCACAGGTTTGCCGCGCTGCTTGCCCGGGGTCCACTTGGGCATGGACTTGATGACGCGGACAGCCTCCTTGTCGAGCGAAGCATCACCCGAAGTACGTACCACAGCCACGTCCACAATACTGCCGTCCTTGTTGACAACGAACTGGCATATAGCGCGCCCCTGGATACCATTCTCCTGCGCAATGACAGGGTACTTGACGTTGTCGCTGATGTACTTGAACATCGCTTGTGCGCCACCCGGGAACTCGGGCATCGACTCAACCACGACGAAGATGACCTCTTCCTCTTCCTCCTCTACGGGAGCCTCAACGGGGGCTTGGATGACGACTTCGACATCCTTCTGGTCCTCGGTGTTGATTTCGATGGTCTCGGTCTCGACATCGTCCTCTACCACATTGAGCACCTCAACCTCTTGCGGGGCTGGTGGTGGCGGGGGCGGAGGGGTAGTCTCCTGTGTGGTTTGCTGGATGTCAATCTCCTCCTCGAAGTCCATGTCCACGTCGGTGACGTCGTACACGGTCACTTCCTTCTCCGTCCATTCGAAGGCTACATAGCAAACGCTGAGGACGAACACCAATCCGATAAGGATATAGGTGAACTTCTTGTCCTCCAGGCTCGCTTTCGGTGATTTCTTCTGTTGCATATACTTGCTTGTTTGTTTATATTCTTTTACTTATAGGTCGCGTAGGTGTGGTGTACGGGGTGCTTATGGGTAGCCTATCCCTTGCTCATCCCTTGCGTATCCCTTGCTGTCTGCCCCGAATGAAAACCGATTAACAAACGATAAACATTGGCGGGTGACAGGACGGACATCGCGGAGTCCACATGCACGCACTACACTTTTTCGGCTTGCAAATTTACAACAAATTCTTGAGCCCCGCAAATGCGGGTGCTATTTTTGCGCAAAAAAACGCTATGTTGTTGGATCATAATAAGATTTGTAGTACCTTTGCAATTTGTATGGGTAGCATCAAGACAGGCAGTAAGCGGGCTTTTCGGACACTTTGGCAGTCGGC
Source organism: uncultured Bacteroidales bacterium (assembly GCA_934692905.1). Lineage (GTDB taxonomy): Bacteria > Bacteroidota > Bacteroidia > Bacteroidales > Paludibacteraceae > Colicola. The sequence goes on along the minus strand of CAKUUM010000029.1, from coordinate 19,843 downwards.
GGGAATGCGCAACTTTACGAAGTTGCTCTCTGCCAATGTGCTGGCGCAGGTGATAGGGCTTGTGGTGTACCCCATATTGACGCGCATGTACGCGCCCGATGATTTCGGGTTGCTGAACCTGTTTCTGAGTATCGGCGGCGTGCTGGTGATACTGGCAACCGCGGAATATCAGTATGCGATAGTGCTGCCGAAAGAGGACGAAAAGGCGCGGGCTGTGGTGCATGTGGGGCTGAAGGTGCTGGCGGGAGTGGTGGCATTGACGGCGGTGTCGGTGGTGTTTTCGGTGCCGATAGCGCGCGTGTTCAAGTCGCCCGACCTTGCCCGATACTATTGGCTGATGCCGATAATGGTGCTGGTACTCGGGTTGTGGAACTTGCTGAACTATTGGTATATACGTAGAGAGGCATACACGCGCATCAGCGGCTATCAGATGTCGCAGAGCGTGCTGGGAGCAGGCAGCAAGATGGGGCTCGGTGCATGCGGATTTTTGAGGGGAGGGTTGATAGTGTCAATGGTGGTGGCTCCGCTTATTTCGCTGATAATCAGCGTGTCGCTTGCGTGGAAGAAGCATATCCGTCCATTGTTGGGCGGTGTGGACAAGGCGATGTGCCGGGAGGTGGCAAGAACGTACAAGAACTTTCCGGTGTATTCGCTGCCGCGCAGTTTCGTGAATATGCTGGCGGGGCAGTTGCCGGTGTTGCTGCTCACACCTGCTTTCGGAGCGCGAGAAGTGGGGTTTTGGAGCATGGCGATACTGCTGGGGTTCTCGCCTGTCAGTATGCTTACACGGGCGATGTACCAATCACTATATCAGACAATTACGGTACGCGTGAATGGCAATGTGGCGATAGGTGGCACGTTCCGGCGGTTCACGATGATGACGTTAGCGGCGGTGGTGCCTGCATTTGCGGTGCTGTATTGGTTTCTGCCGCAGTTGGCGCAGTGGTTCTTGGGCGCAGAGTGGGACGTAACGGGCGAGTATATCCGCTGGATGTTGCCGTGGCTGTGCATTAGCCTGCTGACAGCAAGTACCGGTTTTCTGGCGGACATATTCTTCAAACAGCGGACAGGGCTGCTGTTTGAGGTGCTGATGGCTGTGTTGAGAACGGTGGGAGTGGTGGCAGGTCTGATGACGGATAGTTTTGCGGTGGCGGTGGCAGGGTACTCGATAGGCAGTGCTATTGCCGTGCTGGCGCAGTACGTGTGGCTGATGACGTTGGTCAGGCGTTATGACCAAAGCCTGCAAGCAGGCGGTGCATAAGGCGTCGGGCTTGGGCGGTTCGGAAGGTGAACCAGTGCCGCGTGAGGAAAGGTATGCGCTGCTGCCATGTGGTGCGCGGCAACGTGATGGAGTATTGCCCCTGCGGGTGCTGCCAGTAGTAGTGGTACTTGGGCACGTAGTCGTTGCAGATGTTGCTGCTGTGGACGATTTCGCACCACATGTCGTCTTTGCAGATGGTGTGCAGGGACGAGGGGGAGACCTTGGTGTGGTCTATACCCAAGCAGGTGCGGATATGGTGCTTGTCCTCAAGGAAAGTGAGGAAATGGTTGCTGGTGAAGCCTATCTTGAAGGCGATATTTGCATCTGCAAAGTATTGTACGCCAATGGGATAGGTAAGAATCCGGTTTGCTGGTGCGTGCTGCTCCATATAACAATGCAGGTTTTCCACCGCATTGGTCGCAAGCATATCGTCGTTGTCTAAGCGCGTAGAGAGCAACCATTCATATCCCTCGCAATACCGTTCCCCTATTTGCCGATAGAGGACATTGAAATCGTCATAGTATGGGCAGAATAGCACCTCTATCTGTGGCAAGATATTTGGGTAAGACAATAGTCTTTTACGCTGTATATCAGGCATATGCTCGTCAGCCAGCAATAACCAAGTAAAACCACGACAAGTCTGCTGTAGCATTGAAGGCAGGCAGTACTTCTCGAATAGAGCAAGGCGGTTATCCAACCAACAAGGCTGGATATGCAGTGTGCTATCTGGGTCGTACTGCAGGTTGAAGCGCGTAAGGATGATGTGGCGGTAAGAGACACTCATTTGCGGTGACGGGCAACTAATTGAATAAAATTGCTTTTAATGCAGTTCCAGTTGTACTGCTGCCGTGATAGTTCTTGTGCCTTTTGGCAATGTGCATAGTAGATGGACGGCATCTGAATATACTCAACGATAGCATTTGCTGCCTCTGTGGCGGTATTTGCAAGGCTTATACAGGCGTTATACTCAAGTACATGGTTCCGTATGGCTTTAAGATTTGTGTATATACAAGGTCTTCCACATGCGAGATAATAAAACAATTTGATGGGTAAGCAATGCGTATTCTCGCAATCACAGTCGCGCAAATCAAGGAAAAGGTCGTATTGGTCAATCGCTTTGCAAAAAGTATTGAAAGGCATATACGGCAGATAGTTAACCTCTACCTTTGTTGTTTGGTGTGTTTGGTGTGGCGTATTTGTTATGATATCCAGACAAATGTGTGTATTGGGACATTGTCTTTGTGCCTCTTGAACAGCCTCAAGAACGCGATAATATCCTTTTTCCTCTGTCAATGGACCAGCATAGAGCAACCTGCATTGGTGTGTGATATTATGCGGTGGAAAGGATTCAATATATTGTAAGTCAGGATAATATGGGAGGTATATGTGCTGCTTGTGCGGAAATAACATGCGAAAAGGTAAGGCTTTGTAGTACTCACCAAAGATGAAAGCATCGGCACGTACGCCCGCCCACAGGCTTGCCAGACACATGAGGAAGGCTTTTGCCCACTTGTGCGGAAGGCATAGTCCGCGAAGGTTTTTCTTGGAGGGATACCACTCAGTAATGTCGTAAATCAGTTTAGCATGTTTGGCTCTGCGGACATGCCACAGAGCACGAGGGGTGTCCACTATGATGACTTGGTACTCATCGGCTTGGTTGGTTATCGTGGCAAGCCTGCCTTCGTCTTGCAATTCTTCCTTGCCACAGACATCCACTTCGCAACCAGCCTCGGACAATGCAGCCCGCTGATGATACCATACGCGGTCATCATCGGCATAATGTGCTGATTGTAAAAAGAGTACTTTCATATTATATCTTGTCGCCTGACCAGCCGTGACCGATGTCCCAATGCTCGTCTATAATGTTCCTGTTTCCACTTCTGCATACAAATCTACGCTGCCGAGGTGCCAGAGTTTGGTGTGTTCTTGCTCCAATTGCCGGTACATCGGAGAATGATATATTTGCGCAATGGCATCTACTACGGATAGATGTTCGTCTTCTACAAGCATATCCGCCACCCGGCATACTTTTGATGGCAGTAGAAGATATAGATTATCTTGGGTAATATCGGTCATTTTCGTAATATCGTAGGTAAAAACATTGACTATGCGGTTACAACTCAGGACTGCACAAACATGCTACCTGTTATATAGAACCCGCTACCATAGTCCAATGTGCGTGTGGGAATACGTATTTCGGGTTTGGAAACAATGTCTAAACCGCCGTGGTAGATAATCATAACTCTTGTTTTTTGCGGATTGCGATAAACTCATCCATATCCTCTAATATCCATTGCGCACTCTGCGTGTGAAGTACCTCATAGTTGTTCGCAAGGTACTGCAATACTCCGTAGTGTTGCAAATGCTCCATTGCCTCTTCGCCTGATAGATGGTGGAGATGCTTGTACTGCTCAATGCAGAACGAAATAAAATAGGCAATATCTTGGGTCGGAGTGCTCATTTTACTCATAAACATCAGTGCATCTTGTGTTCGCGGAGGCGGTTGAGGAGGGTGGCGAGGCGGAACCACCAGTGGTAGTAACGCTCGACGCTATAGTAGGCGGTCGGAGTGCTGCCGAACTGCTTGTAGTGGTTGGCTACACCGCGTATCATGCTGCCCTCGAAGTCGAAGGCAACACCTTTCTCACGGGCAAGTTTGAGGGTCTCGAGGACAAGGAGGGCACCTGCGCCGGAGTCCTTGTAAGCCGGTGAGTAGCACGGGATTAGGTAGTACAGCGTGTGCGCATCCCAGACCACAAAGGCGGCGGCGGTGAGGTCGTTGTCCGCATTGCGTATGGCGATAATCTGGCACTGCCCGAGGCGGGACGCCTTGCGCTCTATGACAAGCAGAAACTCACGGGTGTAACTGATTTGCTTTGCCTGCTCGCGCATGCAGTGTTCGTGGAAACGATAGAAGTCCTCGGCACTCAGCGTCATATCGGCATGGAGCGAGAGGGCGCGTTGCAGTTGGCGCTTCTTGTTCTTGGAGAAGGCGTTGATGACATTGTCGAGGTCGGCGAGGTCTTCAATGCGGTAGGTGACACGCTCGCGGATTTTGAAGCCGAGGGTACCCATGACGGCGGGCGCGGGGCTGCCGAGGGGGTAGTGCTGGTAGTAGTAGGAAAGGCGCAAGCCGTCGAGTTGGCGGGCGAAGTCGGCACAAATGGACTGCACGAGGTCGGCGTCGGTGCGCACGTCCTCCCGCAGCCAGATGCCGCCAATCTGCGTCATCTGCGGCATGACGATGTAGCGGAGCCTGAACCGCTGCCGCAAGAGGTAAGGCATGGCGGCGCGTATGTTGCCGTCGGCGTCAAGGCTGAGCAGCACGTCCCACTGCTTGCCCGCGCATACGGAGTCCATCCACCAGTCGGTGAGGAAGACGGGTAGGTCGCGATTCCATTTGCAGAACTCGATGTATGTCTCTTTGTTGGTCATGGCAAACGCTATTTGTGTTCAGCCTGCAAAGATAATAAAAATTTGCGAAAGAATCAAAAAATAATGCGTAATGGCGCGGCAAGCCCTCGACAAGGTCGGCAGAATCACATACTAATCACATACTAACCACATACTAATCACATACTAATCACATACACTTACCCCGACAAATACACGAGATGATGAGCGGGCGATAGTATCGCCCTGCCGAGAAACAATATGGAAAATGAGGGGATATCCGGCGAGTGTTTGGCGGGAATCCAGAGGGAATGCGTGGGGATTACACCTGCTCTATCTTACTCATTGCCACATAGATAAGGTAGCCGTCGACGGTGTAGCCCATTGTTTGCAAGAGGGTCATGTAGTCGCGCACCTGTTCGTGGTATTGGCGCTTGTGCTCGGAGCCGAACTTGTAGTCGATGACGACGGCATGGTTGCCGCTGAGCATCACACGGTCGGGGCGGTAGGTGTTGCCGCCGGGGACGAGGATGTCGCGCTCGGTAAGGACGGTATAGGTGCCATCGAACCAGTCTGTATGTTGTTCTTTATCAAGTAATTGCCGTAGTTGTTGCAGTTGCTCGCGGAGCAACGGGGCTTGCGCGGCGGTGACACGTCCGCTGTCCAAAAGGCGTTGCAAAGAGGGGTCCGCGTCGCCCCACGTGGTGATGCCTGACAGCCATTCGTGCATCAGGATGCCGAGGTCGATGGTTGCCAATGGGGTGTCGGGCGTGAAATCGTCTTCTGCGCGGCTGCGGAGCACGAGCCGTTCGCCGATGGGCGAGGAGACATACTGCGCCGGGCGGGTGTGCGCGTCGGCGGTTTCGGCGTGTTTGCGGGGGCTTAAATCCCCTTCCGCGGTGCGGAGATAGGTGTTGGTTTCGTCCAAATCGCTGCGGTAGAGGTAGGATAAGAGGTGCCCCACGTTGGCGATTTTCGGGTTGCCTTTGGAGTCCTGCGGGCACATTTCGCCGAAGGCGTAGAGGCGGTATTTGGGACGCGTGAAGGCTACGTAGGTGAGGTTGAGGTTGTCGATGTATTGCGACACCACTTCGTGTATGTAATCATCACGGAACCAAGTGTTTAGCAACTTGCTGCTTGCGGGGACAGCCACCAGCGGCATACGGCTGAACGGCTCTGTTTGCGGGGCGCACCAGAGGACTTCGGTGGCGCGAATCTTCATCACATCCCACGTGAGGAAGGGGAGTATGACGACGTCGAACTCGAGTCCCTTGCTGCTGTGAATGGTCATGATGCGGATGGCATCGCCGGCATCGGGGGAGGGCACGGAGGCACGCCGCGACTTGCGCTCCCAGTAGTCGAGGAAAGAAGCGACATCCGCTACGCGGCTCTGCGTGAACTGATAGACGTAGTCCTGAAAGGTGGTGAGGTAGGGTAGGGCACCCTCCTGCTCGGTGAGACGGAGCGCGGCGATGAGCGATTGCACCTGCTCGTAGAGCGGCAGGAGACGGGCATGCTCAATGGCAGCGGTTTCGTCGTCGGTGAAGACGGGGTGCAACAGCCGGATTTGTGCGTCAACTATCTCATTGACAGTGTCTTGCTGACGGAAGACCTGTTGCTGCAGGAGGCAGACAATCAGTTGTACGGCGGGGTGCGACTGCACACGCAAGCCCTCTGCCGATTGCACGTTGTAGCCGTGGTCGATGAGGAAGTGGGAGAGGGTTTCGGCTTCGCGCGTCTGCCGTACGAGCATAGCCACATCACCCATAGCAAACCCCTCGTCGCGCAGTTGCTCCAACAACGGCGGGAGTGCGTCAAGGCATTGAGTGTCAGCGTCTTCGCCGTCGAAGAACTGCATTTGGAAAACGCCCGGAAGGTGCTTCTGCGCCTCCTGATGGACACTCTGCGGGGCATAGATACGCCGTACGGAATCCGATAGCCCGTTGACCTTCCACTCTGCGGAATCGGCATCCAACCGGTCGGCTACCCAGTTGCTGTATCGTGATATAATCTCCTCATTTTCAGCCACTACCACGGGTGCCGTGCGCCAGTTGTCCTTCATGGCGGGCAGGCAGGTGTTGGAAAACTCACGTTCCACATCGTCCAACAGGCGCCACTCGGAGTTGCGCCAGCGGTAGATGCTCTGTTTGACGTCGCCGACAATGAGGTTGGAGCGGTTGACCGCCTCCGCTTCTTGTATGAGCGGGCGGAAATTCTCCCACTGGAGGCTGCTGGTGTCCTGAAACTCGTCCATCATAAAATGGTGGAGATACTGCCCGATACGCTCGTAGATAAAGGGTGCGTCCTGACCGTCTATGATGCTGTTAATCAGCATATTTATATCCGAGATGGGCAGTCGCCCGAGTCGTCGGTTGGTGGATTCGACCTGCCCTGCCACATCTTGCAGAAGCCCCGTGGCGTAGAGGTTGCGGAGTATGGCGGCGGCAGTGTAGTAGTCGCGCATGCGCGCGTCCGCGAACAATATATACATCTGCTCGAAGAGCGGTTGCAGGTGCTGCTCATAGAGCGCGGCAATCTCCGCTTGTTGCGCCTTGGTGGTCTTGGAGACGGTGCAGATGGACTTGGGATTGTCCAGCACCTTCAGGAACGTAGCCCCGAGGCCTTTGTCCACAAGGTCGCCAACGGGCTTGGTGAAAGGCGCGAGGGCGTTCTTGTTGAGCCCTTCGATGTCGTTGGTGAGGGTGCGGACTTGGTTTTGCAACTGCTTGATTTCCTGTTCGGTATCTGTGCAGATGCGTTTGAGTTCGATCTGATAGAGACGCAGTCCATCTTTGTCGGCAAAGGCTTTGCGCACCTCGGCGAGGTGGCGTATCAGTTGTTCGCGCAGGAGTTCCCGCGAGAAACGTCCGACGGCATCTTGGGGGTTCCAGCGGCTGTCGTTGTCGATATTGTCCTGCGCAAAAGCGGTCAGCCATGAGGTGACGGCATCATTGCCGTCGGCTGCTGTGCGTACTTGCCGGAAGACATCGTCCACGGCTTGGAGGATGATTTCTTCGCCGTCCATGGACAGGTCGTAGGTGGTGGGGAGCCCGAGTTCCATGGCAAAGGTGCGGATGACCTGCTGGAAGAACCCGTCGATGGTGGAAACGGAGAAATGCGTGTAGTCCTGCAGTATGCCCACCATCAGTTTGCGGGCGCGTGCCTGTATCTCGTCCTGCCGTAGTTCGCACTCGCGCATAAGGTCGCTGAGGTAAGGCGACTCTGCTGGCGTAACTGACAGTGTATAAAGCGATTGCAGTATGCGCTCCTTCATCTCGGCTGTGGCTTTCTTGGTGAAGGTGACTGCCAGGATATGGCTGTGCGGCAAGCGATTGTCGGTGGTCTCCCGATAATCCGTGAGCATCATCTTCAGATACTCGCGCGTCAGCGTGTAGGTCTTTCCGCTGCCTGCCGATGCCTTGTAGATACTGAGCATAACTAATTGGATACCACTAACTTGTAACCAGACATAGTGTTTGATTCCCGCACATGATAGGGCTTCAGGGAGTAGCCTGTGACTCCTGTTTGCGGGGTGCCAAAGCCGCTAACCAAGTCGAATTGCTCTCCGCAGGTCGGGCAAACGGCAAACATACCATCTATTTTGATGGGTTTGTTGCGATTAAGACAATTGGGGCAGCACAAGTCGGCGGCGCGATAGTTGTTGAATCCGTCCACCCACACGAGCAATCCTGCATAGCCGATGAAATCGTTATCAAAACGACGCTCCGTGATGGGAGACAGTGTTTGGAACCCATTGTCTTTCATGAAGTTAGGGTGCTCTGTGGTGATGTGGATGGTGTATTGCACAGGGGCATAGGGCACAGGACTTTCCCGATACGAATTGTCGTCACATGCCAATAATCCTAATGCTACACAACCTATTGCAAACCAACGCTTTAGCATTAGTTGACGCTCTCTAATGTCACCTCAAAAATCAGCGTGGTATAAGGGGGAATGTAACTGCTATTCCCCTCGGCGACACTATTCCCTTTACTTCCGTAGCCCAAGTTCCAAGGGATATACAACCTGTACTTGTCAAACTGTTTCATTCTCTTCAATCCCTCCGTGAAACCTGATACAAAACTATTGGTATATGCGGAATAAGACTGTGATTCATCGAATTGGTAGCCATTGATGAGACTGCCTTTGTAACTGATAGTCACTACTTTGGAGTCATCGGGGCGCAACGGGTAGCCCGTATCGGGTCCCGACTGTATGATTTCGTACTGCAACCCCGTGGGGGTGGTTATTACTCCCTCACGCTTGGCGTTCTCTATGAGCCACAACTCGTTCTGCGCCTTCCAGTCCAACCAGTCGTTCTGCTTGCAACCGCTCAATGCCACTATTATCAGCAGCAGTCCTATCCAATACTTCTTGTTCATAATCAGTCTGTTATGTGCTCCTACTGTGCCAACCAGAGGCTGGGGTTCAGTATGGAGCGGTCCTTGTATATCTGGAAATAAAGTTCTGTCTTGTTGTCCTCCGAGGCATCGGTGTAGATACTGCCGATAGCCTGTTTGGCTTTCAGTTTGTCGCCCTGCTTGACGTAAATCTTCTTCAGCGGCGAATAGACACTCCGGTAGTTACCGTGCTGCACGATTACCGCATAGTTGCCGTTCATCTGGGCGCACCATGTCACCTCGCCCTCGTATATCGCCCGCGCGTCTGCGCCCTGCACGGTTTGCAGGTAGATACCCTTGTTGTCCACCGTAACGTGCTCATGCACAGGGTGTTGGTGCTTGCCGAAGTAACCGCTGATATACCCTTTCTCCACGGGCCATGGCAGTCGTCCTTGGTTGGCCTCGAAGCCGCCCGCTATCAACTTCTGTTCTTTGGTGAGGGTGGTCGTGGTGCGTACCTGCTTTGCCACCATCTCCTCTATCTTTCTGTTGAGGGCGTCCACTTGCTGTTGCTGCTTCTTCTGTTTGGCGAGTAGGTTCTTCTCCTGCTTTTTCAGGCTTTGGAGCATAGTCCGTTGCTGCCGCTCATCTTTTGCCAGTTTCTCCTGTTCGCGCTTTTGGGTCTTGAGTGCCGCGGCGCGGTCGTCACGGCGTTGTGCCAGAAGGTCATTCTGTATGTCAATATCCGTCTGCAACCCCTCAATCTTCTTCACCTGTTCCTTGCGGTATGCCGCAAACTGCTGCATGTACTGTATGCGGCGCAGCATCTGCTGGAAGTCCTTTGCCGACAGCAGGAACAGCAGCGGCGACTGCTGTATGTCCGCGTAGTGTGTCTCGCGAACCAACTTGGCGTAGTCTTGTTTGCACGCCTCCAACTCCTCTTGCAGGCTCTGACGCTGCTTGCGCAGACCGTCCATCTCACGGTCGAGCGCGGAAATCTCCGAGTTGATGGTTGCAATCAACTGCTTTCGTATGCGGATGTCGTTGTTCAGCAGGTTCAGTTTGTTCACGGTTGCCGTCTCCGTCTTCTTGGTCTGATGGATCATTTTGTTCGTCTGCTCCAACTGCTGTTGCAGTTCGCGCTGTTTCTTCTGCAACTCCTTCACGCTCTCTGCCGACACGGGCAGCGCGGTCAGCAATGCGCACACTATATATATAAGGTGTCGTCTCATATTGGCAATATCGTGTGTAGGGATACCCGTTTGTATTTGCGTGTGTCCTGCCGGTTGGGCTTTTTCAGGGTGTCGAACTCGCGGCTGCTGAAGGTGCAGTCCACTTGCAGACGATGCTCCCCAGCCGTGAAAGTCCTGCTCACTTTGGCAGACTTCTTTGGCGTAACAGGCTCAGTAACAAAGTCTTGTATCATCTTGTAACTCGGCAATGGCTGTATCTTGCATGCCGCATCGTGATAACCCAACACGGCATAGCGGCGGTTCATTTTGTCGAACACCCATACGCTGTCCCGAGTGGCTTCTATGCGTGCCATCTCGATGCCGAGCATAGGCTGTAACGATATGACTACCAACTCATTCCGCCACACTTGCATGGTGCAACTCATGGAGTATCTGTGCTCGTCCAATACCAATGTAGCGGAGGCACGCTGGTTCAGGGTATGGTAGTGCGCGGGCACATCTTTCTGCACACGGCATGAACTCAACGCCACTATGCACAGCAGGGCAATCCATATTGTCAGTCTCTTGTTCATTTCTTCTGTTTCTTTTGGATGGCTTTGTAGTGCGACCGTATCTCCTTATCTGTATCAGCATCAGCGTGTTCCATAGCCCGTTGGATGTAGAACCATGCCGTCTCGTAGTCGCCTTTGTGGTACATTATCCATGCGTATGTATCCAAGTATACGGGGTTCGACGGGTCGCTCATAATGGTCATACGGGAGAGTTGTTCCGCCCTGTCCAAGTCCCCGCCCGATATGCACAGGCTCCATGCCAAGTTGTTCATTAACATCGGGTTACGAGGTTCGAACCGCAGTACTGCCGAGTACGCCTCCACCATCTTGGCGGCGGGTTGCCGGGTTTGCTCGTAGAGTTGCAGCCTGAAGACCTGAAACTGCCCGTTGTCGGGGTCCAAGTCCAAGTAGCGTTCTATCTCGGCGATGGCTTGTTTGTTGTTGTGCATCAGCACGTTAAGCCGGTAACGTTGCATCGCACTCATGGCGTCGTAACCGTTTATCGAGTCCAACTGCTCCTGCATAGCCAACGCCTTTTTGTATGCACCTGTCACGATGTATGCCTTTTGCAGCATTTCGCGCACGTCGGCGTCCTGTTTGTTGTGCGCCGCCACGCCCTCCATCAGGCGGATAGCCTCTTTCTGTTGCGGCTTCTGCTCAGTCTGCAGCAACATCAGCGCATAGCGGTACCAGTACTCGTCGGGCGCCAACTGATACGCACGCCTGAAGTAGGGTAGGGCGTCCTGCTCTCGGTGCATCGCCTCGAGGAAACACCCCATATAGTTGTTGGTCGTGGCATCGTTGGGGTTCAACTCCTGACAGAACTGCACCACCTCCCATGCTTTGTCCAAATCCTCCGCCTGAATCAGCCGCTGCGCCTCGTAGAAATAGTACAGGAACTGCTGTTCCTGCTCCACACTCATTTGGGCGTACAGGGTCTGCACCCCTGTTACCAACAGGAGCAAGATGCTGAAAACTATGTACTTACAACGATAATTGCGCATTACGCATTGTGCATTTTGTATTGTTATTTCACTCCGCTATGTCCGAAACCACCTGCACCTCTCTCCGTCTCGCTCAGTATGTCAACGGCTTGTATATCAGCATGTTCGTGTCTGGCAATCACCATTTGGCATATACGTTCCCCGGGTTCGATGGTCTGGGGCTCGTTGCTGAGGTTGATGAGTATCACGCCCACCTCGCCGCGGTAGTCGGCATCTATCGTCCCGGGCGTGTTGAGTACTGTCAGTCCGCGTTTGAGTGCCAGTCCGCTACGCGGACGAATCTGTGCCTCATAGCCCACGGGCAACTCGATGTACAGCCCCGTCGGCAGCAGTTTGCGCTCCAAGGGTTGCAGCACCACAGGCTCCGCGATGTTGCACCTTATGTCCATGCCCGCCGCCTGCTCGCTCTCATACCGTGGCATCGGGTTGTTGCTTTTGTTGATTATCTTTATGGTCATGTTGAGTGTACGATTTACGAATTTACGATGTACGATTTTTGTTTACAGTAGTATACCATCTACTTAAAATCGTTTTTCCACCAGCAATTTTATCCCGTCCGCCACGATGCGGAGGTGCAACTCCCGGGGCATCATCACGGGGTCGCCGTCGATGTGCATGGGTCCCTCTTTCTCGCGCAGAAGCGTCACCTCACGTGTGCGTATCGTATTGACATACAGGTCTTCGTCGATATGCTTGGTGAACAGGCTCAGCGCCAGTCCGGGGGCGGCGTACATCGGAAACTTGCTCACGATGGCGATGTCCATCAGCCCGTCTTGGATACTCGCTTTGGGGGCGATATAGGCGTCGTAGCCCCATTGCCCCGCGTTGGCAAACGTGATGAGGAACGCCGTTACCGTCTGGTCAATCCCCTCACCCACAAGGTGATACGTCTCGGGCTGGTACTGAAAGAGGTCTTTGATGATGTTCTGCAAGTAGGTCTTGAACCCGCGGCTGCTGCCTGTGGCGAACTGGTGTGCCACCAATGCATCGAAGCCAATCCCGCACGTGCTGAAGAACGGACGCTCGTTCACGAACCCGTAGTCCGCCGAGATAACCTCCGAGCGGTTGAGCATCTCGATGGCGCGGTTGAGGCGGGTGGATATGCCCAAGTGCCGTGCAAAGCCGTTCCCGCTGCCGTTGGGAACGATACCCATGGCGGTGTCTGTGTCGCGTACTCCGTTGGCTACCTCGTTGATGGTGCCGTCACCGCCTACTGCCACTACGGCGTAGTAGCCCTCTTGCGCAAACTGCTGTGCGAGTTGCGTGGCATGCCCCGCATACTCCGTAAACACCACCGTCGGCGAGAACTGCTCTCTGTCCAGCAGTTCTTTAATCAGTTTCGGTATGCGGCTTTTCGTCCTCGTCCCCGATATGGGGTTGATGATAAATGCTATATTCTTTGTCATTATATTGCTCTTATTATTATCCTTATTTATGTCCTCACTTTATAGTCCCCCTCTTTGAGGGGGTAGGGGGGCTGTCCTTTTTTGCGCGTATATCCACACATACATCAAACGCGCAAAGTTACAAATAATTTCTCACTCCCGCAACTATTCCTCGCCTACCGGCATGGATTTTCTTCTCCCTGCTCTTTCCCTGACCTTACCCTGCTCCTATCCCTTACCTTGCTCTTGTTCCAGCCCTGCTTCTGTCTCTGCTCCTCCTGCACCACTTCTCCGCAACCCGAGATATATAATATCTACAACCCAATACAAAGATAATACAAAATTGTCCCAAATCCAAATTTATTTTCGTTTTTTTGCCCAAAATGGTGCATTTTGCATTTTGGGCTTGTAACCGATTGACACTCAATACCAAAAAATCTTCATTTTTTCAGTGGTTTCTATGCACTTTTCCCAAAATGGCGTTTTTTACAAAAGTTGTATTTCAATTTCAGGTGTGAAGGCCCCATAAAACGCCGATATGTCTCCATAAAAAAACATGTAAAGCCCCATTAAAAATATTATCAGGAATAAGCCTCCGTTAATAGCCGTATAATTGCCCGTTAATGCACTGCAGACAAAAGACTTTATGCAGCCCGTTACACAGCCACTAAAGCACTGAAAAACATATAATTATCCGTGAATTAACCCTTGATTTAGACTAATAATACAAAAAACAACATCGGCTACCCGTGATGGGCAGCCGATGTCGCTAAACTACATTCGGGACATTTACTCAATATGCCCGCGATAGAGTTGCTCGATGGGGAATATCAAGTCCCAGTTCTTTCCCCAGACAATGTTTCCGTCTTCTATCTTGAATTGTCGGAACTTTCGTTCGTCAAGATACTTATTGTATTGCGGATGCGGATATTGGCGAATAAAATCGCCGATATTGACCACTTGCGATGTATTGTCGTTGAACGTCAGACGCACCGAAAGGTTGCCGGCATCTGTTGCATTGGTGATATATAAACGATTCATATTAAAGTTTGGTTTTGATGTTAGTACTGCGAACAACTTGCTTCTTAACAAAGAAGTTCACCCATTTCTCGATGATGTTCTTATAGTATTTACGGATAAATTCCTCTGCCACCTTTTTATCCTTTGCAGGCAATGGTTCTTCGCCTACTTTCTCTCGGCAACGAATCTCCGAGAGCTTGCTATCCAGCATAATAATCTCAAATATGCTATGGCACCCGCCATGGCTCACATGTACATAAATAGGCGTATGTTTGTTAGAGTAGAAAAAGAACACGAAACCAAAGTATTAATATATCTGTGGCATAGTTGTGGGTATTTTTGTTTGCTAATTCGACTGCAAAGATAATGCCAAAAAGCGATATTTACAAGTATTGGCAGAAATTTCTCCTATGTAGGATTCAGAAAAAGCAGGGATTAAATCATTAGGCAACCCCGCGCGAGGTTGCCTAACTAAGAAGAACATTTGACCAAATGCAAAACAGAAAGATTCAAATCTCTCTTATACTCTTAAGAAAGGCTTATTATTCACAAAGAATAAATCTTGCGTAAAAAACAATAAGCAGAAAATAAGGTTACCTTGTAACCAATGTCTGTAAAGACGTAGAGTATTAACGTCTCCAGTATTCTCTTACGTCAACCCACTATCCGAACTTTGTTCGTCTTTTATGGGCATTAACGTGCTTGCAATAAATGGGTGTCTAATACAACATTAGTTCTCATTTATTTGGATTACACTCCAATCGTCATCTTCATGTAATCTCGTTCTACGGAAATGTTGCCGCGCAAGATGAAATCATCTGTTTACTATGTACATTGCAGAATACTAATTGCTGACAATTTATAAATCTTGGACAAGACGTACCGAGGCGCCAAGGCTGCGATCAAAGTCGTCCAGAGGGGAGAGGTGGCTGTTGTAGAAGTACAGGATGTACGGGGAGTACTGCCAGCGAATTTCCGCTATCGTACTAGACCAATAGTGACCCTTGTACTGCGCATGGTGCACGCCATTCCAGAGACGGAAGCCCGCAGCAGGGAGAAAAACTGCACCTGTCGACTCCATCTTCTGCCAATCGGAGAGCGTGTAGGTATTGTTAGTGTAATTGTCACCATCTGGATTGTCATAGTAATTGCCATCTTGGTCGTTTAAACCTTTCTCAGTACTCGGAGTGAAAGTAACACCAATAGGGGTAGTCCAATTATCGGGCAATATAATAGTACCATTTACGCCATTAATAGAACCTAAGCCGAAGAGTTTCTGTGCATTGGTACGGATGTAGAAGATATAATACCACTCGTCTTTTGATAATGTGCGCCAAGTGTTGGAAGCATCAGTGCCAATAGTATTTGTCCCCCAATCCACAAAATCACCGCTATAGTCGTCGTGATCACTAGATGTGCTAATACCCCATTGGGCTGTGGCGGTACTACCACTCCAACCGAATAGGTCTATCCAGCCTGTGCAGGTATCGGAGATATTGGAATTATCACTACCGATATAGTCATACTGATTCTCTGCAAAACGCCATATCTTGGTACTTGCTTGATACTGCAAGTTGCCCCGAGAAAAAGAAACTTGCTTGTCCACAGACACCGAGAATACACCTTGACCTTGTGAACCACACTTGTTGATGTAGATAGTGTCTTTCACGTACACAGTATCTTTGATAGTCTTGGTGACAGTATCACGTATTGTTTGTGTGATAGTATCATGTACTGTCATAGTCTTGATGATAGTGTCGTGTATCTCCTCGCACTTCTGCAGAATGCCGTCATGAAACTGCAAGAATGTCACACTATCCACATCGGTGGTGAAGAACTGCATGTAGGTATTTCTTTCCCATACCTGCATACGACGCTGAGCATTAACACTCAACACGGCAGCGAACATCGTTGCCAATAAAAGAAATCTTTTCATATTGTTGCATATTAGTTATTTTATGGTTAATAAGTCCAATAAGCCGAATAAGTCCGATAGGGCGAATGGGGATTAAGGTAATCATTCCTTGATAAACCGCATTACTTGGGTGCCGATTTGGAGGAGGTACGTACCACAGGGCAGGTGGCTGACATTGATTTGGGTACCTTGGGCGGTGGCGAGCAACTGCCCTGCGGTGGAGTAGATACGCAGGGTGGCATCAGCAGGGGCTCCATGTACACAGAGCACTTCGTGCGTGGGGTTGGGATAGACGATGACCGTGCCGGGCTGTGCATCGTCCGTAGCGGTGGGCACGGGTGGGGTGTTGGAGAAGGTGATTTTGATAATGTTTTCCATGTACTCTTCTCCCAACAGATAGCCCTTGTGGTCAATCAGTCGGATACGGTCGTCAACGAAGACCCATTTGCCGATGGCGGCAATGTCTTCCGTACGGTCGGCACCAAAATAACGGTGCTCAACGGTGAGATGGTCAGCCATGAGCGGGAAACTGCATAGCAGACAGACAAAGAGGATAAACCTTTTGTTCATTGTGTTTGATGTTTTTGTGGGTGGCGGCTCCGACCAACCCATACATAAAAACAAAGCGTGGAACCCTTATCCTTGCTCATTCTCAACATCGAGGTTCCGGAAAGACCCATCCTATAAGAATAAACAATAACGCCCACGCTGATATGTACGTGTACACCAAGGGCGGCGTACAAAATACACACCTATGGGCGTTTACTGCACTCTTGTTTTGGACAGGATGAAATTTTCCGGATTTCGATGTTCCAAAAACAAGCGCCGATAAACGCCGTTTGATAACAATATATGTGCAAAGGCTCCTTGTGCGAGGCGTTATTGTCGCGGTTTTACCCGCCCCAACTATCCCCGACATAAGTCTTTGCGGTTGCAAAGTTACAACATTTTTTACAGATACACAAATTAGCAAAACCTTCCCAACTAAGCAAAGAAGGAATTTAATTTCCATGAATTAGCCATTAATTCATAGATTGTGTAGATATACCAAAAACTCAGGCAAATAGCAAAATCTCTGTTGTGTGCAATATACGCAGTACTTTTTCACAAAGATATGCAAAATAAAATAAGCAGTATTGAGATGTATATAAATGGACGGCTACGCCGTATTATTACACATTAGACACAAATCATTACCACCAATTTATTTTTTTGCCAGAACTGTCGCTGCTGCTCTTGTCGTACTTGAGGTCGGCGAGCATGCTGGCGTTCACGCCGATATGGAAGGTGTAACTCTTGTATGGTCCGAAAGGCACAAACGAGGCACTCATGGTCCAGCAATGCAGGTCGCGGGTGACGTTGATGCTGGTATAGGCAAACTTCTTGGCATTGATGTCGTAAGAGAGTGTGGTGCTCGCTTTCCACCCTTTGCCCAAGCCCAACGAAGCCGAGAATGACAGGTTGTGGCGGAACTCCATGGCGTAGTAGTTGCGCTTCTCATCCCATCGGCTGCTAGCCCCGTAGCGCAGGTTGTAGGACACGCCTAACGACCAAGGTATCTCGGCGAAGATATACCCGTCATCGGTTGCAGACTGCTTGTCGTCTTTCTTTTTGCCTGTATTGTGGTCTTCTGCGGGCTCCATGCCCTCGCTTTCGGGGTTGTCCGTATGGTCAGCCGAGGTGTCGGATTTGCCTTTGCCTTTCTTGTTGAACCACCCTTTAACAACCTGATTGTTAAAGGTATAACTGAAACTGGTGCTTGTGCCAAGGAAGTGCGGGAACCGCCCGTGGTTCCAATACAGTTCGTTGCACCTCACGTGGCTGCCGCTCGCGGTGGTGGTGTACATATAGGGGTCGAACTGTCCGCTGAGGTTGATGGTGTAGTTCACCTTGGGTATCTTGATACGCAGATTGACCGAGAAATTGCTCCAGTTCATGGAGTCGGCGATGAAGTTGTACCCGCCCCCGATACTGAAATTGTCAATCAGACTAATCACCTTGTACGGCTCTTTGCCCGTAGTATCGCGGTCGTTGCGCAGTTTCATTTCGAGGTTGTTGCCGAGCGAGAACGACAATGTCGCCGCCGCTCCCTGTCCGGGACCCTCCTTGAAGCGGCAATACTGCTTGGTCTCGTATATCCGTTGCCCCGCCTCGTCCAACTTCGGAACTATGTTCCCGTCGGCATCGGTGGTGGTAATCAACTGGTCGTAACTGCCATAGAAACCGCCGTAGCGCGATGCCCAGAACGACTTCCCGAAATCGGGATGGTAACTGAAACTCATACTTGGCGTAAACACGTGCCTGAATCGGTCCACCTTGTCCCCGAACCACTTGCGGTAGGGGATATAGAACCCGTACAGTTTGGTCGAGAAAGAGATGCTCGCATTGAAGTCATACACGTTGTAGAAACCCATTGCCGTGTCGCATTGCAGGCGGTTCTCCGCCTCATTCCAACTCTGGTCCACGCGGTTGAAGAACATGCGGTCGTTGAACCCGATAGAAGGGGTGATAGACAGGTACTTGAACGCCATAAACGATGCCGAACTGCTCAACGTGTGCTTCAGCCGGTAGTCCCAGTCGCGCAGGTAGTCGGAGTGGAAGAAATAGTCCTCTTTGCAGGTGATGGAGTTGGAGAACGACCCGTTGTATTGCAGGCTGATTTTCTCGTACCACTTCTCTTTGCCGACGGGATTTTTGCGTTTGAACGGGTAGATACGGCTCATGCTGACAGTCAGGTTGGGCGCGCTGAACGAGATGGTGGAGTCCTTGGTGCGCTGGCTGAGGTTCATGCTCATGTTGATGTTCCACGGACTGTCGGGGAAGCGTTGCGTGTATGACACCGATGATGATGTGGTGTTTTCCGAGTTCGCCGCCACGTTGTAGTAACTGTTGATGTTGCTTCGGTTATAGCCGCTCGTCTTGAAGTTCACACTCGCCGAGAAGTTGTTGTACGGATTCGCCTTGGCGTCCTGCGTATGCGTCCATTGGACGCTCAGGTTCTTCGCCACGTTGTAGTTGGGCATATCCTTCTCGCCCGTCACATCCCAACGGTAGTTCACGTTCAGGTTGCCGCGGAACTTGTACCTCTTTATATAGCGTGTCGCCGCTGATACAGCCCATGTCCCGCGGGTGTAGATGTCGCCTTTCAACTCAAGGTCCATGTAGTCGTTGATGGCGAAATAGTACCCCAATCCCGACAGATACAGCCCTCGGCTGTAGTCATCGCCGAAATTGGGCATTATCAATCCGCTGGAATACGTTTGATTGAAGGGAAAGAAACCGAATGGTATCGCCAATGGCAGCGGCACTTCGCCCACCACCAGGTATGCGGGACCGGTGGCGATATAACTGCCGGGCTTCACTTTGGCTTTGGTCATTCGGAGGTAGAAATGGGGGTGGTCGTGCTCGTCGCAGGTGGTGTAGTGTCCGCCTGCCATCATCATCACGTCGTCGTCCGTCTTTTTGGTGCGTTCCGCCACTACATAGCCCTCGCCCTGCTCCGTCACCACATGTCGGATAAAGCCCTTCTGCGTCTTGAGGTTGTAGGTCAGTTCGTTCGCCTCGTAACTGTCATTTCCGTCCTTGAACACGGGCTTTCCCACCCACTCGTTCTCGATGGTGTCCAGCCGCCCTTGGGCAAACATGGTACTGCTGTCCATCTGTACGCGGATATAGTCGGCAGTCAACTCCATCTTCTGGTATTTCACGTCGCCGCTGCCGTATATATGTGCCACTCCGTTGCCCATCATCACGAGCGAGTCCTTGGATGTGTACTGCACGG
>CAKUUM010000028.1 GCA_934692905.1 uncultured Bacteroidales bacterium | reverse complement strand
TTAAAAACGGCGAGCTGACAGCTACCAGCGTCGGTGTGGACAGCAAGGAAAATATTCTGAAGCTGCTGGAGAAATAAACAGATAACCACAAAAATCCCCCGGTAAACGGAATGTCGTCCGATACCGGGGGATTTTCTGCAGTTACGGCTGTTTTCCGATATATGCCAGGATTCCTCCATCTACATAAAGGATATGACCATTTACAAAGTCTGATGCATCGGAAGCAAGGAAAATTGCAGGACCCATCAGATCTTCCGGAGTTCCCCAACGCGCCTGCGGGGTTTTCGCGATAATAAACTGATCAAACGGATGTCTGCTGCCATCCGGCTGAGGTTCTCTGAGCGGTGCGGTCTGCGGGGTTGCGATATATCCGGGGCCGATACCGTTACACTGGATATTGTAAGCACCATATTCCGATGCAATATTTTTTGTCAGCATCTTAAGACCGCCTTTTGCTGCCGCATAGGCGGATACCGTTTCTCTTCCCAGCTCACTCATCATCGAACAGATGTTGATGATCTTTCCATGTTTCTTTTTCATCATTCCCGGAAGTACTGCCTTAGATACAATAAAAGGTGCATTCAGATCGATATCCACTACCTGGCGAAATTCTTCTGCCTTCATCTCAGTCATAGGAATTCTTTTAATGATACCGGCATTATTTACCAGAATATCCACACTTCCCAGTTCCTTTTCAATATCTGCCACCATCTTTTCTACCTGTGCTTCGTCTGTCACGTCACAGATATACCCTTTTGCATCAATACCTTTTTCCCGGTAGGCTTCCATTGCTTTTTCCATATGTTCAGTGCTTCTGCAGTTAAAAGCGATCTTTGCTCCTGCGTTTGCATAAGCCTCTGCTATGGCAAAACCGATTCCATAAGCTGCTCCCGTTACCAAAGCAACCTTGCCTTCCAATGAAAATAAATGTTTCATATTCATGCTGTTTTCCTCCTTTAATATAGTATTTACCTTTTTTTCGTATTATTTATTTGTTTTCTTGTATATTTTATTTTCCTGTTTTATACTTATGTTATACAGTCAGGCGGTATCCATGATCCGCTTCACAACGTACCTGATATGAAAGGATTTTTATTATGAAACTTTCCTCTTCCTGCAAAGAGGCCATTGACTCCTGTCTGGCCACCCGGTCTTTTGCCGTTGCTCATCTGTATAATGATGAAAAGCCTATGAATATCCATATTCATGACTGCTATGAGATCTATTTTTCTATCTCCGGCGGAAAGCAGTTTCTTATCGACAATCGCTTTTATGATTTTAAACCGGAAGATATTTTTTTTATCAATCAATACGAAAGTCATTATCTTTCTCAAATTGACAATGTAACCCACGAACGAATCATCCTGTCGATTCATCCGGACTATCTAAAACAGCTTTCCACTGTATTTACAGATCTGGATTATTGTTTCTCCTGTCGAAGCACCGGCTTTGGTCACCAGCTTTCTCTTTCTTCCGAAGAGCAAAAACGCTTTTTATATTATATCCATCGTTTTTCCGAAACTGCACCCTTTGGGCAGGATCTGTTGGATCAGGCTTATTTCACAGAGCTGATGGTATATCTGAATCATCTGTTTTTGCTTCGATGCAGCCGGGATTTCCGTTTTCAGTCTGGTCAGGCAGTGCTTCCTGTCACAGCTGACGCTCCGGCTTTTCGTCATGGACAGATCGACGAGATTCTTTCCTATATTAATCAGCATCTGACTGAGGAATTGACGATCTCCGCACTTGCAGAGAACTTTTTTATCAGTGTATCTTATCTTTGCAGGATTTTCAAAGAGGCCACCGGAACTACTATCAACAAATATATTACTGCCAGAAGGATCACACTGGCAAAGTCCCTTCTTTCTGAAGGATACTCTGTCAGTGACACCTGTCAGCGATGCGGCTTTCAGGATTATAGTAATTTCCTGAAAGCATTTACAAAAGCGGTGGGAATCTCCCCTAAGAAATACTCCCGGTTTTCCTTACAGGGATAGATTTCCTTCTATCCCTTCGTATTCCACCACTTTTTCTGTTCCATTCTTCATCCGGATCCTTATGGGGCCATATCCGCCACACTGTTGTTTGTCTGCGTAAAGAATTTTTTCTACCGGGAACAGTTCCTCATCGGTAAAATCTTCCAGATTTTCTTTGGTGATCACTTGAGAAATCATTACGTAGGGCTCATAGCCATACTGTTTTTCTCGAACCAAGGACGCACAGATTACCAGCGAGTTTTCCGAATCCGGGTTGGTTCCCTGGCTTTTTCTTACTTCCAGTTTATCCCATCCCTCATAGATGGTCATAGCCATCTGCTTTTCTCTTCCCGTGGCATCATGTCCCTTTAAGATTATGGCTTTTGCACCATTTTCTTCTTTTCGGATCACTTCTGTTTTGTTGTCCGGGAATCCATAGGATCCCAACGTCATACGTACCGGTCTTCTGTGAAGCCGCAGCTGATCTGTTCTGAAAATACCGGAAGGTACCGGAAAATCGGCCAGATTTACGGCCTGCAGCCAGTGACATTCCTCGGAAAGTCGATACTGGAAAAACTGTCTTCGATATAAAACTCCTTTTTTTTCTCCTGCCCAGAATGTTACATTGGCTCTCTCATAACGATCCTCTGTCAGATCCTGAAGCACATACTGCTGTGCCTCCAAATCCTCCTGTTCAGAAGATTCCCACGGGTATTTTGTATTGTATGTCAGTTTTGAATAATTCCACATGCCATGGCGGTCATCCTGATTTTTCACCACTTTTCCGGTACGCAGTACGGTCTCTCCATTTGCCTCATGATTGGTGAAGCAAAGAGCCGGTCCATCCAGAGTTGTCTCTTTCACCTGATCTTTCTTCAGGTATTCCCATGTACCATTTTCTTCTCTTGCAGTCCAGAATGGATGCTCCTTGGGAAGTTGAAGACAAAGAAATGCTTTTCCAAGCCACAAAGGAGACTCTGCACAGGAATATCCCTGTACCAGTGGCGTAAACTGACCATAAAATCCCAGAGTAGGAATTCCTTCATACAGGAAATCTTCTCTTTTTAAAAACTGTAACAAAGAACCGGAAGAAATCCTTCTGGCAAGACCCGGATTGGCTGTGGAATGTGTAAGCATCATATTGCCATCAAAGGCACTGGTGGCTGCATTGCGGTAAATATTACTTCTGCCCCACATATTAGTAAATCCGTCCCGATCAAAGAAATCACCATAGGTTTTCATCAGTTTATTGGAATGTTCTTCGAATCTGGCTGCAATTTCCGGTTCCTCCTGATACCCATACCACTGACACCAGATTGGTGCATACACGTTAAATGCCCAACAGGAATAATAGTCAAAACTATGTCCGTCCCGATACCATCCGTCTCCTGCATAATAATTCAGAATCGACATTGCATGATCCCGCATGATGTCTTTGTCTATCGGATACCCTTCCTGATGTAAAAATGCCAGATCCAGCATATTGAACAATCTCCAATTCTGGGGGACTGTATTTCCGTGGGCATATCCGGAAAGAAAATCTGCGATCTCATCTTTTTCTTCTTTTGTATAAGTATCCCAGATCTCTTTTTTTGATATCCAGAGGCAGATGACCAATGCGCAGGTCTCTACCGTCTGCTGGAAACAGCAAAATGGCTGGCTATTTTTGTCAAGAGCCAGCATCTGATCGTAATGCCCGGCAGCATATATTCCATCTCTTGCACAGATTTTTAACACATGATACTTATAATAATCCCGCAGTTTATATCCACTTACTGTCACATCCGGTTCGTTCTGGATCAGAGGTGCAGCGATAAAAAAGCTTCTGGCAAGTCCTTCAAAGTATTCTGCCCTTTTTTCTCTTTCATTGTTCTCACTATGAGGGTAGGTAACTTCTGTTTCTTTTCTTGGCATCACCACCGGATCTTCCAGATGTCTGATATGCTGAAAGATTCCGGAAAGAAGATACTTTCCGGCCTCCATCCAGCTTTCTCTGGTCAATCCTGTGTACGGACTCAACTCATAATCCAGTGTTTTCGGCTCAAATACCATGTTTTCCTCCTTCTACCAGATCCAGAAATCTTTTTCCAGCAGACGCAAAACTGCTTCCGCAAAGAAATAATCTCCGTAAACGATCGGTACCTGCTGACGTTCTCCTTCTTCATGATAAGCCACTTTACCCATGGTCAGCACTCCATCGGTCTCCGGATTCCAATCACAAAAATGTTCTTCCATAGCCATCAATATACGAAGTGCACTTCTTTCATACAATGTCTTCTCATACTCCGGCACATGTTTTGCTATTTCCAACAGACCGCAGGCTGCACAGGCTCCTGCAGTAGAGTCATAATAAACCGGTTCTTTCGGTGCACGAAAGTCACAAAGAGGAAGATAATCGTGCAATGCTACATTTGCAATAAAATAATGGGCTGACTGCTTTGCTGCGTCCAGGTATTTCTGTTCTTTTGTATGCGCATAGCTGATGGCAAATCCGTACAGTGCCCAGGATTGTCCGCGAGACCAGGAAGAACCTTCCCCATATCCCTGTCCTCCCGGAAGTTCCAGAACCTCTCCGTTTTCCGGATCCAGAATTCCGATATGGTTGGCAGATCCGTCTTTTCGAAGCAGTACTTCCATGGCTTTATCCGCATGACGTTTTGCGATGGCTGTAAATCTCGGATCCTGATCAGTCTCACTTGCCCAGTACAGTAAAGAAAGATTCATGAGACAATCGATGATCATCCATCCTGCCTTGTCATCATTCCATGCCCGAATAAAATTCCCCAGTATATTGAATCTTCCTGCTAAAAGATTGGCTGCATGGCGTCCTCTTACCAGAGAATGATGTGAACCTGTAAGGCGATAGTCTGCCACTGCTGTGTGCATCCACATGAATCCCACATCATGATACAGTCCTTCATATTCTTCCAGTGACTGATCCAGTCGTTTTTCCACATTTTCTGCTTTTTCTTTGTAGACCTCATCACCGGTAGCATGATACATCTGCCACATCAGGCCGCCACAGAATCCGTTGGTCCACCAGGCAATATCACTCTTTCCCAGATCCTGTTCATAATGTCCGTTTTCCGGGATATACGGAATTTTATTTCCAATTCTCTCACATTCTTTTTTTAATTTCTGATCCAGCTTTTCAAAAGTGCTCTTTGCCCACTGCTGTTCCTTTTCTGTTAAAAATTTCTGCATCTGCCTTCTCTCCTTATACCCAATTCAATCTCAGATATTTGCTTCTCTTCCATAGATTTTAATCTGTGTCAGAGCCGGGAAGGGAGATGGGTCATCTGCTTTTTGCATCTGTTCCAACTGTACCCATTCCACTGTTTTTTCTTCTAATAAAAATTCCTGTCCGCCGGCTCTCTTTTCTAATTTTACAGTTTCCACACTTCCGTCAGAAAATCTTAATTTTGCAGATTCCCACCAGTTATCATGAGGGAAATCTGTTCGCAGATAAAGAATTACTCTGTCAATTTTTACTTTTCGCCCAAAGAGGATTCGTAAAGTTGCATCATCCTGTCGGTTGATGCCCCAGGATTCATAAGGCCAGTCCCCGTGACTGTTGCTGGATGTATTTCCGTCAATGGCATTTTGAGCCGCAAAAACCGATTCTCCGCGAGTCTCCACATTGGCAACCGCATGGGGAAAATATGCGGTATTGGCATGATGATCCACTACACTGAAAGCCAGGTTTCTATATTGTTCGTACTCAAATCCCCTGGCTCTTCTGACCTTTAAAAGATGTACTTCACCATAAAATGCTTTCGGTGAAATATTATTTCTTTTCTCTTCAAAAGGAACTGTAAACACTGCATTTCCGGTAAGATAGATCATAGATTCACCCAGCGCATCATCCAGCTGAAACCATACAAATGCCTGTTTTTCTTCTGTTTCCAGAATAATCTGGTCACCCGGTTCATACACATGCCGGCATACCAGATTCACTTCTTCCTTTCCTTCTTCGGATACAATCTCTTCTCCCTGTTGATTCACAACTTTTAATCGAAACATACTTTCTCCTTTTTACAGCAAATCTCTATTGTCAATGCCGTCCATATCATCAAAATCCTGGTTTTCTCCTACCATACCCCAGATAAAGGTATAATTTCTGCTGCCGCTTCCTGCATGGATTGACCAGCTTGGTGAAATAACAGCCTGTTCGTTACGGATTACCAGATGTCTGGTTTCTGTTGGCTCGCCCATATAGTGCATAACAAATGCATCTTCCGGAAGATCAAAATACAGATATACTTCCATTCTTCTGTCATGAGTATGACATGGCATGGTGTTCCATACACTGCCAGGTTCCAGACTGGTCATTCCCATCTCCAGCTGGCAGCTTTCCACCTGACCCGGAAGAATGTATTTGCAGATAGTTCTGTGGTTGGATTCTTCCAGGGAACCAAGCTCTACTTTGTTACAATCCAGAATATTTACAATATCACTTTCTTCCAGTCCTGCCGGAATCGGAGCTGCTTCTCTGCAGATCAATACGGTTGGATATGTGGCATGAGCCGGTGCACTATTCAGATAAAATTTTGCGGGATTTTTGGAATCTGTACTTTTGAATGTAATATCCTTTTTACCCATTCCAATATACATTCCGTTTCTGGATGCTACCGGATATTCTTTTCCATCAACGCAGATGATTCCAGGTCCTCCAATGTTGATCACACCCATTTCTCTTCTCTGAAGAAAATAAGCCGCACGCAGCTCATCTCCTGCTGTCAGTACCAGTTCTTTTTCCACCGGCATGGCACTTCCTGTAATGATCCGGTCAATATGGCTGTATACCAGATAAATGTCATCCTCATGAAAAACCTGAGGAATCAAGAATTCCTCTCTAAGTCTCTCGGTTGTATAATGTTTTACGTCTTTTGGGGATACTGCTGTTCTTAATTCCATAATTATTTCCTCTCTTTCATTGTATCTGTAAACTCTTTGACGCTCCCTGTCACGGCAATCGGCAAATCTCGCGAAAACATGATTTCTTCCTCGTTGCCCGCATGTCTGCGGAGCGTTTTTACTTTACAAGAAAACAATCTCCTGTAAAGTAAAAAAAATTCAAGTATGTACATATTGTATCATACCTGAATTTCCATTTTTTGTTGCTTCTTGCTCAAAATCTTGCATATTTTCTTTTTTAGATTTTTTTGTATAATTCTTTCCGATTAATCACCTGTACACCGCCTCGAAAAAGTTTCACACATCCGTCTTTGACCAGTACTTTCAGTGTTCTTCCCACTGCTTCTCTGGCGCTTCCGATCGCTTTTGCAATCTGTTCCTGGGTCATGTATATTTTTCCGTCTTCTTCACCGGCTGCTTCATCCAGAAGAAAACCAACAAGACGCTGCTCCAGACTGGCGAAAAGGATTTTTTCTATGGCAGCTATAATATCCGAAAAATTCTCGTTGATTCTTTTATAAATAAAATTCTCCAGATACAGATTCTTTTCCGTAATCTCCCGAAGCACACTGGTTGGTATAAGATATACTTCACTGACTGTCTCTGCATCAATCTGAATATCAAAGGGAAGTGCCGGAAGCAGGCAGGAAGCAGATATCACACACAGTTCTCCGGCGTGGATCCGGCATACCGTGGCTTCTTTTCCGTCTTCGGATACCAGATTGGCTCTCAGGATTCCTTTACATACCAGAATGATCCCAAGGCAATCTCTTCCGGTGTCAGTGACAAGCTGGCCTTCTTCGTAAGTATTCCACCTCACCTGTTCCTGAAGCATCTCCATTTCCTTTTCGGATAAATGTTCCCAGAAAGAATATTTTTTCAATAAATGCTCGATTTTATCTTTGTCCATCCTCTGTCTCCCTCTGCCGGTGTCCTGATTTCTGTCTGTATTATAAGACAGAGGATGAAACGCTGTCAATAACTGCAGCCTACTGGCAACTATACAGTTTTACGCCATGGGCTTCCACATCTACAGATAAGATACCCTGTTCTACTGTTGTATTTTCTTCGCTCCAGATTTCTCTGACTTTCTGGTCTTTTTCAACTGTAAACTGAGCAATCTGATTCCAGTCTGCTGTAATTGTCTGTTTTTCTTCTTTCAGGTTAAAGTATGCTACATATTTTTCATCTGTTTTTTTGTTGTAGCAGCTCCATACTGCATGATCTTCATCTCGCTCCAGCTGTTTACCGACAAAATCATTGAATACCATTTTCAGAATCTCTTCTTTGGTAAGCAGAGACAGTGTCCATGGATCCATCTGTGTCAGCTCGGCGCCGATCATCAGAGGTGAGCCAAAGATACACCATAAGGTCATCATGGTCATCTGTTCATCTTTTGTGAATTTGGTACTTCTTTCTTCCCGGAAGCCTTTTCCTACTTTTCCCAGAGGAAGCATATCACAATCCGGATAGGAACCTTCTTCTACATGATTCTGCCACAGCTCACAGCGCCAGAACATCGGTGCCAGTAATTTCCAGTCATCCCAGAAGTCATCTGTGATTCTCCACATGTTTGCATATTTTTCATAATGCCATGCCCGCTCGATTCTTGCCGGTCCCGGCGAAAGAGAAAGAACGATTTCCCGTTGGGATTTTTCAATTGCTTTTGCCAGCATCTCAATCTCATGAGCGGAAGAATACGCATCAGTAGGCTCTGTATCAATGTTACAGATATCATCACATTTGATGAAGTCTACACCCCAGTCTGCATACATACGGATAATGGAATCATAATACTCCTGTGAGCCAGGCTCATTTTTTCTTACTCCATACATATCCGGATTCCAGCCACATACCGATGATGGATTGGCAACTTCATTGGCTGTTGCTGTAGTTCCAAGAATCGGCAGATGTTTGTGTGCTGCTTCTCTCGGAATACCTCGCATTATGTGAATACCGAATTTTAATCCAAGACTGTGTACATACTCAGCCAGCGGTCCAAATCCTTTTCCCCCTGCTGAAGAAGGAAATCTTTCCGGATCCGGCTGCAGTCTTCCATAAGCATCCATCTCGATATCGCCAAACGGAATATACTGATGCTTATCTCTCTGGGTTCCGGCATCTTTGGAATACCATTCAATATCTACTACTACATATTCCCATCCGTAAGCTTTCAGATTTTTTGCAAGATAGTCTGCATTTGCCCTTACCTGTGCCTCATTGACAGTGGTGTCGTAATAATCATAGCTGTTCCATCCCATGGGGGCTTTGTTCATCATTGCTTTCATTTCTGTCTTCCTTTTTCGCTTTCATTTTCTATTTTCATTTCCGGAATATCCGGATAACGAATTCCTGTTACCATATTCTCTTATGCCATTGCATATTTCTGCAGTTTCTCACAGATATCATTCTGTGGTCCTTCACCATAAATAGTTAACGTAGCCTTTTTACGGATTGCCATACCCAGTACTCCAAGAATTGATTTTGCATCTACCATACAGTTTCCGTATTTCAGATCTGCCTCATATGGGATACCGGATACCAGTGATACAAACTCCATTGCGTCCTGCTGTGAATTCAGATAAATATTCATATTGCTCATAGTTTTTTCTCCTTTTCTACTTAAGTGCACGGCGGCTTCTCTCTCTCATCCCTGATTTTTTGATGTAATATCCGGGAAGCAGTGAAACCCCTTTAAATGCAACCCATGGCTGCTCTGTGATTGTCAGTGTCAGACAGCCATCTTCCACGGTTTCAGATGGATGGAATAAAAATTCCTCTTTTTTCCATTCCTGAGATGGGTAAAATTCTGCCCGGTCCAGGATCTGCATATTTTTGTCCCGCAATGCCACATAAATTTTGCTGTACATGGTCTCGCCTTTTGCATAGCAGGAAAAGCGATAAGTTCTTCCCTTTTCAAACCGCATTCCCTTTTTCATTCCCCAGTTGGAGATGCCGGACTCTTTTCCGCTGTCATCCTGTTCCATCCAGAAATAATCCGGAGCTGCTGCATCAATCTCATCTCTTCTCTCTGAAGAAACCTGAAGTGTCTGAACATTGCCTACGCATTTCCATGGTGTCTGTCCTGTCATCTGTTCTTTGCGCATCAGCATTCCATCGTCACAGATCATTTCCCGTTCATCTTTTTCCATCTTCCCCATAATCATCGTCTCCTTCATCTGACTGCCACACCTTTTATCTATAATGGATTATAAAAAATTCAAACGGAAAATCCTATGGACTTATTTCGTAATTTTGGTATTATTTTCGATTTTTAGCGATTTTTTTGTGTTTTGGCGACTTTTTTCATGGACATATCGTCCTCCTGCACACCTATGTATAGTGAGAACTGTTTTTGATACAGCAAAAGGAGCCCTACCTTTCCCGGTTATGGCTCCCCATCATTCTTTGAATTTTTATGTAATTTCTGTTTCTCGTTTTTTTCAACTGCCTTTATCCACGTATACTTTTCCTGTACTTACTTGGGGATATCCCTTCCGTCTTTTTAAATACTTTTGTAAAATAAAAATAATCCTTATAGCCTACCATTTCCGCGATGGCATCGATGGAAAGTGTTTCATCTGCCAGAAGCTCCTTGGCCTTTTGGATCCTTCGGGATGCCAGGTATTCAGAAAATGGAAGTCCCAACTCTGATTTGATCAGACCACTGAGATGACTGGCACTGACCTGATACTTATCCGCAAGTTCCGTCAGTGTGATATCCTTTGTATAGTTCTCTTTGATCTCCTGGATCACCTGCTTCAGGCCGGTGTTTTCCACCGGTTTTATTTCATCCTCCGGCTCGTCTCCCAGAATTCCTTCATGCAGGATCCGATTCAGCACTTCATTCAGCTTTTCCTGTTCGATGGGCTTCACCAGATAATCAAGAGCACCTCCCCGCACTGCCTCTCTGGCATATTCGAATTCTGAATATCCGCTGACAAAGATCACCTTTGTTCCGATTTTTCTCTCATTCAGTTTTTGCAGAAGTTCCAGGCCATTGAGTCCCGGCATGCGAATGTCAGAAAAGACCAGCTCCGGTTTTTTCTCTTCGATAGCATCCAGCGCCGCTACTCCATTGGTAGCATTTCCAATTACCTGAAAGGGTAGTTCCGAATTCTCGATCATTTTTTTCAGCCCCAGAATAATCCAGATCTCATCATCTGCAATAAATACACTATGCATCTTTATCTCTCCTCTCTGATTTCTTCCGGAATGATGATAGTCACTTTGGTACCTCTTCCTTCCTTGCTGTCAATATCAAAATAGATATCTTCTCCGTAAAACAACAATAATCTCTGATAAATATTAGACATTCCGATGCCTCTGGTGTTCATCTTTTTATCCAGATTACTGCGGATTTCTTCTAACCGTTCTTTTGACATTCCGCATCCATCATCCTCAACACAGATCCGCATCCTGTCATCGCCCCATTTGTGAACACTGACCTCCACGGTTCCACCGTCTACTTTCTGTTCCAGTCCGTGGAACACCGCATTTTCTACGATTGGCTGCAGCATCAGCTTGATCACGTGGTGTTGATACAGATCTTCGTCGATATCATAATCCACTTCGATCTTACCCATAAATCGATAATCGATGATGGTAGCATATTCCCGGATATAATCCATCTCTTCTTTCACCGTAACAATATTGTCTCCCTTCACTGCAAAACGAAAGACCTTGGAAAGAGCCATGGTGATCTCGGCAATCTCTTCTTCTCCTTTATATAATGCCATACCGCGGATGCAATCAAATGTATTATAAAGGAAGTGTGGATTAATCTGATTCTGGTAAGCCTGGATCTGCAGCTGTTTTCTGGAAAGCTCCATTTCATAGACACGTTGCTGAGACTCCTGTACTTCCCGGTTCATGGTTTCCTTGTCATCCAGCATCTGATTCAGGTTATGTACAATAGAGCCGATTTCATCCATTCGTTCTTCCTTCATTCTGTGTTCCGGCCGGTTGATCACACCGGTAATAAACTGGTCCACCCGGTGCATTCGTACCAGAAAATTCCGATAGCAGAACCACGCAAGAATCAAAATCAACACACCGGAAAACAGATACGCAATGATCAGGGGGCTTCTTCCGTCTTCCGCGCTGGTATACATCTCACTTTTGGGAATCCTGCTTACCAGTTTCCACCCCGGGATCACCACATTCTTGACCTGGACAAAGTAATCCCTCGAATCAGTCTGTTGATCCTTAGAAAGCGCGTATTCTGCTTTTCCACCACAGCTTGTCACCACTGCATTATTTCCATCCAGCAGGTAAATCTCTGTGTTTTTTGTTGCCTGAGAATTTTTTAGCATATTGTCAAATTCTCTGCTTTTCATCAGAAATACCGCCATACCATTTTGTTTTCCATAGACCAGTGTATCCAGATTATAAACCGGATAATAGATCAGATAGTATCCTTCTTGTGAAGAGTCCAGATAAAACTGATTGCTGCATTCCATCTGGTTTCTTATGGATGAGCTGAATCTTCCGATATTCTCATTGGCACCAAAGGAGGCAATCTGATTCTTTTCCATATCAAACAGATAGATTCCTGCTATATTGTTTTCCAAAAGCACTGTGTTGGAAAATGTTGCAGATATCTCGTCTGTAGACAGTACCCTTTCCCTGTTGTTCTGATCATAATAAGATGTAGTAACCGGCGAATAGACCAGTGCCGCTGCAATATGATTTATTGTTTCGTAAAAGTCTTCTATTTTTCCATTGGTCTGCTCCAGAATGGTCTGATTCATCTCTGTTATATTATTACGGACACTTCTTTTTACATATGCAGTTGTAAGAATGAACGCAAGGATCAGAGAACAGAGAATAATAATCACAAAAGCAAATAACTGTCTTGCAAGGCCTTTACCCACATGTTTTCCCATTTTCTTCCCGCCTCATTTTCTATTTGTTTACTTTCTCTATTTTACTTCCATATACTCTGCAATTTTCCTGGTATGCTTCATTTTTCTTATCATCCAGCTGCTCGATTCCCCGTTCATACAGTCCCTGTAGCATTTTCTCATACTCCTGTTCAAAGGCTTCTTCACTTTCTGCAAGGACTACCTGAGAAATACTGTCTGTTTTCCAGAGTTCTATACTGCTTTGTATATCTTTGATCTTGTTGTTATCTGCCAGAAGATCTGCAGGCATAAATAAAAGTGACGAATCGTAGATCACTGTATGCTTATTGCTTCCATATTGTGCCATTACCTGATACATATCTTCTTCTTCCTGCCTGGTAATGCCCTGCACACTTCTCTCCCAGGCCATATTCTCAAACATCCACCAGGTTCCTAACTGACTGGAATCTGCAAGTTTTTGCCCCTGCTTGGTTCGGTAATATTTTCCATCCTCACCTACAGT
The DNA here is from genome assembly GCA_934692905.1 of uncultured Bacteroidales bacterium. GTDB lineage: Bacteria > Bacteroidota > Bacteroidia > Bacteroidales > Paludibacteraceae > Colicola. The sequence goes on along the minus strand of CAKUUM010000028.1, from coordinate 17,519 downwards.
ATAATCTTCCCCCTCTTCACCGTAATACCAGTCTATCATCCCATCTACACTGGTCATATAATCAATAAACTCTGCCACTTTTTCCGGATGTTTGCATTTTTTTGAAACAAACGTAGACATCCATCCATTGGCTCTCTTACTTTTTCCCATAACCGGAGTACTTCCGTCCGGGGACAGGATCACGCCTGTGGATGTCCAATCTCCCTGTGTAATACCGGTATTGGCAATATTTCCTATGAAGCAGAGAACCGGCTGAGTGTCCAGCGTTTCTTTAACTTTTAGATTTTCCCAGGTAAGCTGGCTGGAATCCATGTAACCTTTTCTCACAGCAATATTCAAAAAGGACAGGGCTGTTTTGGTCTGTGGTTGTAGTAGAATGTCTTTAAAATCACCATTCTCATCAACCCATTCTGCGCCAAAGGTTCCTTCCAGATATTTCAAAGTAGGATCCCTGTAACTTTTCCCATCGACCAGTAGAGGAATAACTGTCTGACCTGCTTTTGTCTTTTTCCCTTTTACCTTTTCATAAGCTGCCAGCACCTGCTCCACTGTCTGCAGATTTTCTGTATCAATCCCAAACTCTTTCAAAAGAGCTATGTTCCATATGATGGCATTGTTATCACTGTAATCCTGATAATCTGTCCAGAATTCATCCTGCTTCCAGTATGCTCTGGCATCTTCTGAATTGATATGAGAAGGCAGGGCATACCAGGCTCTGTCCCGTCGGATCATTTCTTTTTTCAGATCTTCAGGAAAATCTTTTAACAAGTGAGAATCCGGCTTGTATTTTTTCAGAAACTCATCCAGATTCCATACCTTATCCGATGTGACCAGCTGACTGATCACAGTGGAATCTGTCACGGAAATCAGATCCGGAAGTTCATCATTTACCAGCATGATTTTCAGACGGAGGTCTGCATCCTGGGCAGGAACCGTAGTATCCAGATGTATCCCTGTTTTTCGGGTAATTTTCCCTGTTATACTGTCCTCGGACAGATCCCATGCCGGAGGGTTCCAGTGATTCACATCACAGAACAGAGTAGCAGATACATAATTCTCTTTCTGTGTCTGTTCGGATTCCTCCTGTTTTCCTGCACAACCTGTGATCATTCCTGCTGTCAGTGCCATAGTCAGAATCATACCGCCTATTTTTCCTGTCCATCTCTTTATCATGCTCTGTTTCTCCTATATCAACGATTCCTTTATACCTGCCTGGTAATGCTTTCTAAAGAACTATACCAATACCAAAATACTACCATGTTTTCTTCTTATGTAAAATAGCCAAATCTGATTTTCCTGATTTATATTGAATCTGATGTTACAGTTATTTCAAAATCCGATCTGTAATTTCCCTCTGTATCCACCTGCACCGGCCAATGGATCAAAGTTACCCGCTGACGGCTTCCGTCATGTGCGCTGTGTTCTACTGTTTCTGTCCATACATCCTTTCGCATAGCTGCTGTCATTCTAATCCATCCACAGGTGCCTATCCGGATCCCTTTTTTTTCCACTTTCACCGGCTGCCTGGTCACCAGTGTTTCTAACATTTTGATTTTCTCTTCTCTGCTTCCCGTAAATGTATCTTCTATCTGTAACGTAGCTGTTTCCGGAATAAAATGTATTTTTCTTTTTAGTTCTCCGGCTTGATCTATGGCATATGCTTTTTTATAACTGAGCTCCACAGTCCAGGGATCCGGTATCCGGAAGCTTTCCGCTCCGTATTCTCTTCCGGCACACTGATATTTTCCTTCTATCACCGGCACGCTGTGGCCTCTGGAACTATTACATAGAATCTCATATCTCTCAGGTCCAAAATATGTTTTCGTATATTCTCCCGCTCCCAGATCACTGATGATCTCTTCGTCTCCGATATAGTATAGAAAGCTTCCCACGTCATTATGATTATGTGGTTCCCCATTATGTCCGCCTTTGCATGCAGCACTGACCAGGTTATTCCCATTAAATATTGCCCACTGAGCATCCGGTAATATTCTGCTGCTCCACCGGGTATTATCGCTCTTTTCCTCTTTTTTCTCCACACAGGCCTGTTCCAGATATCTTTCTGTCCACAGCCAGTCTCTGTATCCTGCATTCCAGCGATAACAGGGATCACCTCCAAAGTTCATGGCATTTTTCACATCAGGAATTTCAACCTGTGGATCTTCCATTGCCAGATAACAGGTCAATCCCATTCGAAATTTCCCCCTGCTGTCGCCATCGGAGAAGCTTATGGTGCGTCCTCCCGGAAAATAGCAGATTTGTTGGAATTCCATGATTTTTTTCACTTTATCTTTTACCAGAAGCTCCCTGTTTTCTCCCCCGGGCTGCCGAAGCAGATCCGCAAACATAGTATAGTAGCTCATCCCATATTCCCAGTAGCCCAGTCCTTCCATGCAGGCACCATCTTCACTGAAGCTGTCAAGAAAGCAGGATAATTCTTCACAGATCCGGTCTATGATACCGTTCATCTCCTGCTTTTGCCTCTCATTTTCTGTTCCCTGTTTCCGATACCAGGCTGCTGCTCCCACAGATCCGCCACATACAGCATTCCAGTTGTTACAGTCTTTTTCCCATCCATAACTTCCTTTCGCACTTTTTCCAAAAGGTTCCAGCACTCTCCGGTACACTTCCTCGTCCAGTCTGCTTTTTACTGCCTGATCCAGTTCGTGCCGGAGGATCCATCTGATTTCCGAAAGTGTCTGGGCTGTTTCTGCCGCAAAAAGATCCAGTGTGTACTCCCAGGCAGGATCCGACTGTCTGTTTACATGGGCCGGAAGCGCCCAGCATCGTTCGTTCAGGATCTCTTCCAATACCCATTCCAGTTTCCCTGTATTCACTTGCTCCCCATTCTTTTTCAGAATCAAGGCTTCCAGCGCATATACCAGCAGATATTTTCTTCTTCCAAAATAAGCATCTTCGTACTGCAGACGATTTCCCGTCTTCTCAAACCGGGAAAAAAGCTCTTCTGTCAGCCTGGGAAACCCTTCTATCTGTAGAAGGTTTGCTTCTGTCATAATATGATGTTCATAATTTTTCAGCCAGTTTCTGATTTGCTGTTGTTTTTTCATCCCTATACTCCTCTAAAGGGCAGATACCGTAGGTTTACGGTTCTGCCCTTTTATAAACGCCTTATAACTGTTCAGCATTTTCTCAGTTACAATACTTTTTTACACCAGTACATCTTCTATTTTCCCGTCTTTTCCAAACGCAAGCGGTGCCAGGCAGGTTTCCCTGTTCCATCCTTTTTTATCGCTGTCATACTGCTCAAGCGGAGTCGCAAAACGGTGATACGCAATCACATACTCCTCTTTTCCCGGAATTTTACAGATACTGTGGTGTCCGGTTCCAAGCACACCCCGGCGAACATCCTTTTTCAGAATGGTTTTTTCAAACTGTACCGGTCCGTAAAGCTGCTTTGCGGTACCATAATTCACATGATAATTCTCGCTTCCCGTATCATCACAGGACCAGGTAAAATGGTACAGACCGTCTTTTTTAAACACGGTCACTGCCTCCCGGAAATCATAGAGTCCCTCCAGATTCTTCATAGTATCCGGACACACAGACTTCATATCCTCTGTCAGCTTTGCAATGGCACCTTCTCCATTGCCAAATAAAAGATACCATGTTCCATTTTCTTCATAAACAGATGGGTCAATAGTCTGAGACACACGGATTCCGTTTGCTTCCATCATTTCCGGTGTGATCAATGGTTCTTTTTCTGCTTTGAAAGGTCCTTCCGGATGGTCTGCGGTTGCTACACCGATACAGGATACCCCGTCCGGTCTTTTTCCACAGAAGTAGTAATAATAGGTATCTCCCTTTTTCGCAATGCAAGGTGCCCATGCACTTCCCACTGCCCATGGAACCTGCCCCTGATCCATATCCAGCACTTCTCCGGCTTTTGTAAAATGTCTTCCGTCTTCCGATGCAAATACTGAGAATCTGGATCCTGACCAGCCCGGATAGCCATCCGTTGTTGGATAAATATAGAACTTATCATCAAAAACTGCCACATCCGGATCAGCAAACAGACCATCGATCACCGGGTATTTCCTGTCAAAGAATCGTTCCAGCTGTTCATACTCGCCATCTTCCAGTACCATAACACCACCATGGCGTTTCTGTGTTGCCCCCATGTGGTATTCTCCATCGGAAAGAATAGTAAACCTGCCACTTCCAGGATCCGTTGTCACAAGAGGAAGATACCCCTTTCCTTCTGCAAAGCGGTCCGCGATCAGGCACCATCCTTTCCCTTCCGGTAATGGATAGCATTCCGGACCTTCCACTCCCATGAGGTGTTTCAGCACTTCGGAGGAAATTTCCTCATATTCGCCTGTCAGTTCCCGGCTTTTTCCCAGGATCAGGCATTTATTACTTTCATCCTTTGAGATTCGATAATACATACCATCTGCTTCTATGATCGTAGTGTCAATTACATGTTCTTCTCTCTCCATATAGATGAAAGGTTCCGTATATTCCCGAAAGTCCTTCGTCCAGGATGCATAGATCCGCTGCTTCGGCTCCTGATCTGTCTCCAGCTTTACCATAGATGCCCAGAAAACAAGAAATGCCTCTTTCTTTTTGTCGTAGACAGCTTCCGGAGCCCACACACAGCCTGCTCCCGGAATCCCTACCGTACAGGCTCTCTCTTTTCCCCAGTGAATCAGATCTTCCGACTCCCAGACCATCAGATCTCTGCTTCCTTCATACTGAGCTTTCTCCCAGCCCTCTCCGGCCTCAATCCGAAGATCCGTTGCGATCAGAAAGAATCGATGATTTTTCGGATCTCTTACTACAAAGGGGTCTCTTACTCCCTTCATTCCCGTTTCCGAATACAGAATCGGTTTTCCATCGTTCAGATCCTTCCAGTGAAGACCATCACGGCTGATGGAAAAATAAATCTGTTCGCCATCTTTTTGTTCTCCTGTAAAATGTACAAATATATACCCTGACATTGTCATTCTCCTGTATTATATAATATTTTGCAACTGTTCGGTGTCTTCACAGTTATAAGCCGAAATCTGTTTAAAATCACCTTCGGCCTTTATACAGCTTTTCCGTAATTCAGCGGTGTCATTCCCGTGTATCTTTTGAAAACCTTGCTGAAATACCCTTCGTCTGTAAATCCGACTCTTTCACTGACCTGGGAGATTTTCATGGAGCTGGTAGTGATCAGTTCCTTCGCCCTGGCAATTCTTACCTCCGCAAGATACTGAAAAATTGTCTTGCCGATGTTTTGCCGGAAGATCCGATTCAGATAATCAAAGTTACTTCCGAAAATCTCCTCGATAAGATCCCCACATATTGGTTCATGATATGAAGTATTCAGATAATTCAACAGATCATATATCTTTCGGTAGCTTTTTACACTTCCGCTTTTTCCCTGAATTTCCATGGACAGATACTGTCTCGATACCAGCAGCAGAATTTCCATCAGACGGCAGCCACCGATAGCTTTGTATCCTTCCAGATGATTTTTATATGCTGCGGCACATTCATGAACCCGTTCCAGAATCTGAGGAAAACCGGCGTCCATATCCAGATGCATATATTTTGGAATCCACATCTCTGACAATCTTTGGTATTCCTGTGCAGACATTCCGCAGGCATCGCTTCTTAAAGACTGGATTCTTTGTTCCATCATTTTCTCACACATCTTCTGTTCTGTCATCCTTTTGCGCTTAATATGTGAATATTGGAAATGAATATAAAAATACTCACACCTGGTGGCCTTTTTACCAACATGAGTTTTATCCGGATCCAGGATCAGAAAATCTCCGGGCAGAAGATGGTACAACGCACCATCTTCTTCAAGAAACATCTCTCCTGATTTTACCAGATAAATGATATATTCCATTGGCATTCGTTTTCTGTGAATATAGGGCGGTTCAATCGTCTCTGTATCTGCCAGCCGCAGTTCCGGAAGGAAGCTGCTGTTGTATTCGTAAAAAATTCTTTCTTCTTCCATATCTTTTAACCCAGGTCCGGTTCTTTGCACAGAGAGATACCTTCTCCTGTTTTTCCTTCAGTTTCAAAAACAATGATCGTATTGGTTCCTTTTTTCAATAACGGAGCCGGAATATATAACCGTTTCTGTGGTCCGATCTCCCAGAATCTTCCGATATTGAATCCATTTACAAGGACACATCCCTTTCCCCACCCTGCAAAATCCAGGAAGGTATCACCAGTCTGTTCTGCCTCAAAAGTAAATTCATAAAATCCGGGAGCTCCTTCTATTGCAGGATTTGAAAAATCAAGCTGTTCCAGATTATCCATCGGGAGTGTGTATTCTTTCCAATCGTAGTGATTATGTCCATTGATCTGTACACTTCCGTCAATTCCTTTTCTCTGCCTCTCCAGGTTCGGACCAAAATTCACTCTTCCCATATTTTCCATGAGAATCATGATCTTTTCTCCATCCGGTCGATTCTCTTCCCATTTGTGCTCATTGAGAAGTTCTCTGTCATAAAGTGTCAGCACCGGTTTCTCATCCACAAAAATATTGGCACGGTCATTGGCTCCCCATAAGCGGAGAGTTTCCAGAGGGCCTTCACAGGTCAGTGGACTTTCATACAGGATATATCCATATCCCTGATCCAGTTTTTCCATAGATACCGGATATACACAATCTACCGCTTTTGCAAGGCGATCTTTGTTTGCAAACAGTGACGTACTTCTCTTTACTTCCAGTTTTCCATAGGACTGTCTTGTGATTTCTGTGCTCAGTTCCACTTCCGGGATCTCTGTGTATTTTCGAATAACTTCCCGGAACGCTTTATATTTTGGTGTGATCTGTCCATCTTCGGTAAGTAATGCATCATAATCATAGGAAGTAACATCCGGAGTCAATTCATCATAGTAGTTAGCTCCATTGGTAAATCCAAAGTTTGTTCCTCCTTCAAACATGTAAATATTCACATGCCCTTCTGATAAAATCTCATCCAGATCCTTCACATGTTCCTCCAGATCACCGGTCTGATGGGTATCCACGCCCCAATTGTCAAACCAGCCAACCCAGAACTCCATGCACATCAGCGGCTTTTCTCCGATTTTCTTTCGCATCACTGCAAACTGCTCTTTTCCTTTGGAGCCGAAATTTCCTGTCTGTAAAACTCCTTCTACTTTTCCGCAGTCAAAAGAGTCGCCCCATGGACCGTCGGAGGTCACAAGAGGAACTTCACATCCACACTCCTGCATCAGGTCTTTCATATAGTTCAGATATGCTTTGTCATCACCGAAATATCCATATTCATTTTCAATCTGCATCATGATCACGGGACCGCCTTTTGTGATCTGCAGCGGCGCAATCACCTGGAATAATTTCTGATAGTATTCCTTTACCTGATTCAGATACGGCTCATACATACAGCGCAGTTTCATACCATCTTCTTTTAACAGCCAGTAAGGAAGTCCTCCAAACTCCCATTCGGCGCAGATATACGGTGACGGACGAAGAATGACCAGCAATCCCAGCTCCTGAGCTGTTGTTACAAATCTTGTGATATCCAGGATCCCTGAAAAGTCAAACTGCCCTTTTTCTTTTTCATGAAGATTCCATGGAATATAGGTCTCTACAGTATTGCAGCCAAGTGCTTTCAGTTTTTCCAGTCGGTCCTTCCAGTATTCCGGTACTACACGGAAATAATGCATTCCGCCGGATATAATTTTTACTTTCTCTCCATCCAGATAAAAATCCTCTTTTATTTCAAATGTCTTCATATCGTCTCCTTTTCCGGGATTATCCCATTTTTTTAAAAAGGGAGATACCAGGGTGATCTACATACTGTAACATCCCCGTCAGGTATCTCCCTTATGTCTTAAGAACGTGTGGCATATGTTTTCTATGCTTCAAGTCTCGATTCCGTGTATCATTTCCCTACGTTCTATCTCATTTGATTCAGCCACTTCCTGTTATCATATAGAAACGGAATTATTCACCTTTTGTAAAATCCGGTGTTCCGTTTTCTTCTACGAATGCATCCAGGTCTTTCTGAATTGCTGCTTTTACATCATCATAACCTGCTGCTTTCAGTTCTTCACGCATCTGATCGATGGTTGCTTTCGGATCCTCTACCTGACCATATGCCAGCTGTGGCAGATATTTGGAAAGTACGTTAGCCAGAGCAGCCTGTTTTGCTTCGATCGCATCTGTGTTTACGATCAGGTTTTCAAATGGGTAGTCATATCCGATCTTGTCCAGAGATTTGATAAAATCTTCGGTTCCATCCCACCAGTTTTCATCCTGCAGTTCCAGATCGTCATTACGTCCCATCCAGAAGTTGGAATCCAGAGCATCTTTACTGGAATCGAATCCATCCGGGCGGCCCAGTTTACCGTCTTCGGTTACTACATAATCTTCGCCTTCAATACCATAGTTCAACAGACGATAGCATTCTTCATCATTTCTTAACAGATCGTATACCATCAGTGCACGTTCCGGATGTGTGGAGTTCGCACTGATTGCACATGCACCATGCTGTTTCAGAGGATGCTGTACGTTCTGGTTTTCTTCTCCCCAATAGAAGAACTGAGGATCGGAACCTGGCTGTTTTTTATTCATGTTCGGTACGATCTGAGTGTAGTAGGTCTGTGCATGATGCTGATCCGCACCAGTTGTTCCTGCATAGAATTCTTCTCTGGTATCACCATCAAAGTTCAGAACATCTTTTCTCCATACGCCCATATCATTCCATTCTTTCATCAGTTCAGCTGCATCATACAGGCTGTCATCTTCCATATATGGGGATGTCACAGTTGTCGGATCTTCCTGCATAACGCCCCAGAAATCTGTAAAGATACCAACGCTTGTGCAGTTAAATGCTGTATAATTTTTCTTTGTACCGATATATCCTCCAAGGATACCACCTGTCTGGTTCTTTCCTGCAATATCCCACGGAATAACGTCTTCTTTGTTATCTTTTACATATTTGAAGTAAGTGGTCAGATCTTCAAAGGATTTCACTTTTCCATCTGCCAGACCTGCCTCTTTTGCCCAGTCTCCACGATAGAACATACCATGGTTTGTATACTGAGTATAATGATCTTCCGGCATGAAATAAATCTCGTCGTTGTATTTACAGATATCCCAGTCACCGTCTGCACTTACCTGTTCCCAGGTCTTTGGTGCATAGGTTTTCAGCATATCTTCAGACAGTGGAAGGAATGCACCTTTCTTTGCATTTTCCCATCCAAAAAGCCAATCGGTTGCTGTACAGATCAGATCCAGGCTGCTGTCGCCACTTAACAGTTTCAGGTTGTACTGGGTCTGCCAGTCTGTCCACTCTACATAAGTAAATTCCAGTTCTGCATTTACTTTCTCTGTAAGGATCGGATTCAGTTTGTCCAGCATTGCTTCCAGTCTGCCGTTGGTTGGTTTGTTACCAAGTACCAGCATATTGATCACTTCATGTTTGGAAGTATCGATGGTTCCGTCATCATTTACTTTTGTGCTGCTTCCGCCAGCTGCGCCTTTGCCGCCGCATCCTACCATGCTGGCCATCATCAGGGAAGCCATTACCAGTGCCACTGCACGTTTTCCCGCTACTCTTTTTCTCATAGAGTCCTCCTTCATTTCCCAATTTTGCAACTGTTCTAAGTTTTTGAACCGCTGCTGTTGTTTCGTGTTTCTATGTGAATCCCCGCAAAGGGGTGCGGGGAATCTCACACTACATCAGGTTACATATGGATACTTTGTAACTGTTCACTACCTTCATGTTTTCAGGTGACAACTGAATAGTTACCATATTTTCCACCAATCAGCCCTTGACTGCTCCTACAGTGATACCGGAGATAAAATATTTCTGTACAAACGGATACAGGAAGATAATCGGTCCGGTTGCTACTACTGCAGTTGCCATCTTCAGTGTATTGGATGGCAGTTCTGACACACTGACATTGGCACCTGCAACAGAGTTTTTCAGTGCATTTGCTGTGTTGATGATCTGATACAGGTAATACTGTAATGGTTTGTATGTAACGGAACTGTTCAGGTACAGGGATGACAGATACCATTCATTCCAGTATCCCAGTGCCAGGAACAATCCTACAGTTGCCAGTGCCGGTTTTAACATAGGGAAGATCAGTGATAAGAAGATCTTAAAATCCCCGGCTCCGTCGATCTTTCCGGATTCTGTGATTTCATAAGGTACTGATTTTGCAAAGTTTTTCATCAGAATGATCAGCCATGGTGACATCAGCAGCTGTAAGAAAACTGCCATATAGCTTCCATTCAGATTCAGGTATCTGGAGATCCAGATATAAGTCGGTGCCATACCTGCTGAAAACAGGGTGGTAAAGTAGATAAAGAATGACAGTGCATTACGGAAGGGGAAATCCTTTCTCTGTAATGCATAACCAGTCATGGCAATGATGAACAGACCAACTATGGTTCCACATACTGTCAATGCAATGGTTACACCATAGGATCCCAGAATCATCTGCGGATTTCTGAATACCAGTTCATAAGCACTTAATGTGAATTTCTTTGGTAACAGTCCGAAACCTTCTTTTGCAATAACACTTTCTGAACTGAAGGATGCGGAAACTACCAGTACGAATGGTAACAGACAGATCAACGCCCAGATTGATACGAATATATAGGAGATGATCCGTAAAGCACGGGTTCCTGGATCCAGTTTGATTTTATTACTTTTTTCCATTTTTCTTCTCCTCCTAGAACAATGCGTAGTCCGGATCGATCCGTTTTACCACCCAGTTACTGAACATAACCAGGATAAATCCGAAGATGGACTGGTACAGACCTACCGCTGAAGATGTTGCGAAGTTGTTCTGTGTCGTCATGGTACGATAAACAAATGTTTCAATAATATCGGTTGTCGGGAATAGCTGAGAGTTTGCTCCACCTGTCAGGTTCCAGAACAGACCGAAGTTTCCTTTCATGATTCCACCCAATGCAAAGAGCAACAGGATGATAAAGGTTCCTTTCAGCGAAGGAAGAATGATGTAACGGATTCTCTGCCAGCTGGTAGCACCGTCTACTTCCGCAGCTTCCACCATACTTGCATCGATACCACAGATTGCTGCGAAATAAACAACGGAGCCATAACCTGTCTGCTGCCACATGTTACAGAAAATAATAATGAATGGCCACAGACCTGCTTTGCTGTAAATCTGGATCGGATCTCCGCCGGTTTCACGAAGCAGTGCATTCAGCGCGCCTGTATCAAAGTTCAGGATATTGAAAGCAATGGCACCGATCAGTACTGCTGAGATGAAATAAGGAAGAAACATAATTGTCTGTGAAACCTTCTTAAACATCTTGCACCGAATCTCATTCAGCATCAGTGCGATCACAATCTGAAAGATATTTCCTACAACGATAAATACCAGATTGTACAAAATCGTATTTCTTGTTAACATCCAGAGTTCTCCGGATGAAACCAGGAATTCAAAGTTGGCCAGCCCAACGAAGGGACTTCCGAAAATACCATCTCTGAAGTTGTAATTAGTAAATGCAATTCTGATACCCGGTAGTGGACAGTAGTTAAATACAATGAAGAAAATAATCGCCGGAAGACACATCAGCAATAATACTCTGCTGTTATATACCTGCTTCCAGAACTGTCCCTTTCCCGGTCTTGTCTGAGCAACTGTCATTGACTGACTAGCTTTCTTTTTCACTTTTGCTCTCCTCCTCTTTTCCTTTTTGAAATCCTCTGGATTCCTTACACAAGCACCGTTCGCTTTTTGAAACCGCTTTCAAACTTTTTCAAAAAAAGAAGTGATTTTACAGAACTGTTTTGCTTTTCTATCCTGCCAAACTTTCCCATTTTCCGGAAATACTTTTGAATTCAGATCTTTTGGAGGTATATTCTTTTCTTCCGGTACATCGCTTTCCATTCACTTCTTACAAGTGGATCTTCTTTTTAACGTGCATACAAGAAATACCTACTTAATCCTGATCTGCTGCTGAATAGCTGCATCATGGCTGTCCTTTTATCAACACCCTGCAATTCTGAAAATACTTTTCTGTTTCATTTTGCCGCATTATGACTTGCCGCTTTTGTTTCTTTTTTCTTGAAACCGCTTTCATAATTGAATAATACACCATGTTTCTATTTTTTGCAATATCTTTTTTGTATATTTTAGAAGTTTTTTTTTATTTTTTTTCTTCTTTCTCCGTCATTTTATGACTTGTTCAGTAATATACTTCTGAAAAACAACGGAAAAAAGGAGTTCTACCTCCTTTTTTACAGGCAATCTGTTATACTTTTGAGACCATTATTGGCAATAACGGCATTTTTATGATACGTGAATGTTTTTGTACCGTCGCAGTTAGGATTTTTCACCTTTCTCATATCCGGTGGTTGATTCCCGGATGATCAGTTTTGTTGGAATCTGCTGTACCCGCGGCACATTCTCCTCATTCATCAGGCTGACTGCTGCCTTCACCAGTGCTTTTCCAAGTTCTTCATACTCATAGCTGACACTGGTCATCCTTGGATACAGTGTGTCTGCAATATAGGTATTATCGAAACTGAGTAGTGCAACATCCTCCGGTATACGCAGGTTGTTTTCCTTCAGACACCGCAACACACCGATGGCACTGAAATCATTGATTGCCATTACGGCTGTTGGTCTTTCCGCTCCGGTTTTTTCCAACATTTCTTTCATACACTGATAACCACTTTCGATATTATAATCAGATTCCATCACATAATGATCCCGATATTCTATGCCATATTTTCTCAGCATACTCCGATAACGCATCCTTTTATCAAAAGTAGACCGGATATCTCCCTTTCCTCCGATCAACGCAATATCTCTATGTCCCAGTTCTATCAGATGTTCCATGGCCTGGGTCACACTTCCCAATTCGTCGATGGATATTTCATAACATAAGCCACCGTCCACTTTTCCTGTGGTGATCACCGGAATATTCTCGGCAATCCGGTTGATCAGATCTGCATACTCCGGATCAGTTACCAGCTGATCCGATTTACCACCCATCATCAGGATCGCATCTACACGCAGGTCAAACATCTTATGCAGATATTTTACTTCCAGTTCATTTTGCCCCATGGCATCAAAAACCACCGGATCATAAGAACTCTCATTGATTGCTTTTACGCACTGAGTTACCAGCTGGCTGTAATAAGGGTTTACCAGGTCGGAAGCCAGTATCCCGATCAGTTTTGTTTTGGTATTTGTAAGTCCACGTGCCAGCGCATTTGGGCGGTAATCATACTTTCGGATTACCTCCTCTACTTTTTTTCGTTTTTCTTCACTGACTCTTGCATTATTTGTCAGTACTCTGGATACGGTTGCCGGGGATACTCCGGCTTCGGTTGCTATTTTATAGATATTTAACTCTTTTTTCACATTATATTCCTTTACTCATAGTATTCAGTTTTGAAACCGTTTTCATCAATATAACAACAGTATATCCCCATCCTTCTGCTTTTTCAATCATAAAGTCGCTATTTTACCAAAAATCACTCTTATTTCCATGGTTTTTTTCTGGCTGTTCTTTATAATCAGACTTAGTCAATGTTCTATTACTACAGGAACATGGCTTTATATAAAGAAATATGATTCATACAGGAGGATATTTTCAATGGATAAACGTGTATTATCACTCAATGAAAACTGGAAGTTTCATCATGGAGAGCTTCCCGATGCTTGGAAAAAAGATTTTGACGATTCTTCGTGGGAAGAAGTAACACTTCCCCATGACTGGTCCGTTCATATGCCATTTTCTCGTTCCTACTCCAGCGGAACCGGATATGCTGCCGGAGGAATCGGCTGGTATCGGGGTACCTTCTTCCTTCCGGAGGATTATCGACACAAACGGATCTTTTTGCTTTTTGACGGCATCTATAAAGAAAGTCAGATCTGGGTCAACAGTTACTATCATGGATTTCATCCCAACGGATACACACAGATTCTCTGTGATATCACATCTCAGGTATTATTCGGAGCTGATGGTGTCAATGAGATCAGTGTCCGTGTCGATCGTACGGAACTTGCAGATTCCCGCTGGTTTACCGGTTCCGGAATCACCCGCAAGGTATCTTTGCTGATCCTGGAACCTATCTGCGTGGAACCCTTTGGCACCTGTTTTACTACTACAGAAAGTTCTGATTCTGCTGCCTCATTTTCTATCACCACAAGACTTTCTGAAACAGTGGAAGACAGAGCTGTCTCTGTCATCTGGAACCTGAAAGATGCAAACGGCAACTGCGTATTTTCGGAAAAAATTTCTCAGGTTCTTTCTGCCGGTGCTTCTACCGAGCTGTCCGTTCACGGAACCATCTCGTCTCCTGAACTCTGGTCTCCTGAACATCCGGCTTTATATACTCTGGAAACCTGGCTTTGTCCTTCTTTTACAGCCATTCCTTATCTTGCAGACACCGTCTTAGTAGGTTTGCGCAGTTTCTCTTTTGATCCGGATCATGGATTTTTCCTGAATGGAGTTTCCACAAAGATCAAGGGTGTCTGCGTTCACCACGATGCCGGGGCGCTGGGTGCCGCTGTAACTAAGGAAATTTGGGAACGCCGTTTATACAAATTAAAGAAAATGGGATGTAATGCCATCCGTATGAGTCACAACCCTCATATGCCTGAACTCTATGATCTCTGCGATGAGATGGGCTTCCTGGTTATGGATGAAGCCTTTGATGAATGGGAAGGACCGAAAAACAAATGGAGTACCGGTCATAATGTTTACCCACCAAAGCACCAGGGATATTACAAACATTTTCCGCAATATCACAAGTCAGATCTTACTTCCATGATTCTTCGTGATCGTAATCACCCCAGCGTGATCATGTGGAGTATCGGTAATGAAATCGATTATCCAAACGATCCATATTGCCATCCATTGTTCCAGACCATGACCGGAAACAATGATGCCAACAAGCCCGCTGCTGAAAGAATGTACAATCCTTCCCGGCCAAATGCAGAACGTCTTTCCAAACTGGCTGCCATGCTCGCAAAAGAAGTACGTGAAACAGATAGTACCCGTCCGGTAACACTTGCTGCTGCATTTCCGGAATTATCTTCTCAGCTGGGATTCCTGGACGCTCTGGATGTTGCCGGTTATAACTATAAGGAACATTTATACGAGGATGATCACAAACGTTTCCCTTCTCTTCCATTTATCGGAAGCGAAAACGGACACAGTCTGGAGGCCTGGCGTGCTGTCACCGATCATGATTATATCAGTGGCCAGTTCTTATGGACCGGTATTGACTATATGGGCGAGGCTCATGGCTGGCCCATCCGTGGTTCTCAGGCAGGTATTATGACTATGGCCGGATTTGAAAAATCCGGTTACTACCGTCGAATGAGTTTCTGGTCAGAAACCCCTATGTGTCATCTTGTTACCTTCCGTGCTGACAGCGGGCGGGAAGAGTGGAAACCTTTGTTTGAAAGCTGGAATTATTGTGACCGGGAGCTTGTTGAAGTTCGTTGTTATACCAATCTCTCTCAGGCAGAGCTTTTCCTGAATGGAGAAAGTCTTGGTGTACAGAATGCTGATCCTTCCAGTGACTGCCTTACCTGGAAAGTTCCATTTGTTCCGGGCATTCTTACTGTAAAGGCTTCCGGACATCTGACCACCTTTACAACATGCAAATCGGATTCCAATGCTGTTTATACAGCTTCTGATTCATTGGAAACCGTGTCTGCACCATGTGCACTCTCATTACACAGCTGGCTGCAGGCTGCTGATTCTACAGCACTTTTAGGAAAGAATCCGATTATTCAGTGTGAAGTAACCGTAACGGATCCGGATGGCCGTTATTGTTCTATGGATGCTTCTATGATTAATGCCTCTGTTCAGGGCGGACAGCTTCTTGGTATGGAAAATGGTGACGTTTCTGACTGTACTTCTTATACCGAAACTTCCCGCAGAGCTTTTCATGGTCGACTGATCATTTATGTAAAAAGAGATGCTCTGGAGAAACCGGTAACAATAACGGTTTCTTCAGAGATGCTTAGAAGCGCTTCTCTGACTTTATAAAAGGAGCGTAGTTCTTTCATTTTTAAGGAGGTTTCCGTTTATGTCAGCAATATCTTTAAAAAACATATGGAAACGATTTTACGATCCTTCTCTGGGGCAGGTGGAAACGCCCCAGGGAGTGTTGAGTTTACCAAAATTATTTTTACCCTTTTTCCTGGAAATGTTTCTGATGAACCTTATGAGCACGGTCAACACATTTACGCTGTCTTTCTATTCCGATCAGGCAGTCGCTGCCGTTGGTGCTGCCGGGCAGTTTATGGGGATGGTCATGACATTCTACTCCGTGATCAGCACCGGTGCTTCTATCGTGATCAGTCAGAATCTTGGTGCCAGACATATGAAAAACGCTTCGGATGCTGCTTTTTGTGCACTGGTAATCGGATGTTCCATCAGTTTTCTGTTAAGTATGATTTTGTCTGCACTGGCCGCTCCCCTGATGTCTCTGATGAATCTGGAGGGAAAGGTTCTCGGTTACGCTGTTTCTTATTTCCGACTCTGTATCCGTTTTTCTTTTCTGGCTTCCGTAGTTTCCGTCTCCGGTGCTATTTTTAAAAGTTATGGGCGCCCGAAAATCTCGGTCTGTGTCACGTTGTGCATGAACGCAATCAATGCACTTCTGAATTATCTGGTTATTTTCCGTCCGGTAGAGTTTCCTCTCCACGGAGTTACAGGAATCGCGTGTTCCTATATCATCAGTGAATCCTGCGCTGCTGTCGTCATGCTGGTTCTTCTGATAAAAATCCCACTGGGACTTGACTTCCGGCACAAATCCCTGCAAAGCCTTCGCATGATCAAAAAAGTACTGCGGATCGGTATCCCGGGTGGAATCAGTTCCCTCTCTTATTCCGTATCCCAGGTGGTTACTACCTCCATCATCGCACTTGTAGGGGTGACTGCAGTATCTGCCAAGATCTATGTCTCCACCATCGTATTCTATGTGTACGTCCTGGGGCTTTCTCTTGGTCTTACTACCTCCCTGATGACAAGCTGGCTGGTAGGTGCCGGAAACTATGAGCAGGCTTACCGTCTGAATCTTCAGAATCTGAAGATCACAGTCACCCTGAATGCTGTTTTATCAACTCTGCTGGCACTCTTTGGATACTCGCTGTTAAAACTCTTCACCGATGATCCGCAGATTCTTTCTATGGGGCATACGATTCTTTTCATCGATATCTTCGTGGAAATTTTCCGTGGTTTTAACCATATCGAAGAAAACTCCCTTCGCGGAGCCGGTGATGTCGTCTTCCCTATGGTAGTTTCCATGATTTCCTGCTGGATTATGAGTGTATTTATTTCTTACCTGCTGGGAGTTCATTTTGGCTTCGGTCTGATCGGATGCTGGATCGCTTTTGGCATGGATGAAGCCTTTCGCGGTATTAACTATTTCCGACGCTGGAAGTCACGCAAATGGATGCAGAAAAGACAGGTATAAACAAAACCCCCATATCAGAATTTCTTTCTTCTGATATGGGGGTTTTATTTTATCGAAACAGCACACAATTGCCAGATTCCCGATAATATCGGATGCGCT
>CAKUUM010000027.1 GCA_934692905.1 uncultured Bacteroidales bacterium | reverse complement strand
CCTCTACACCGAGCAACTCGAACTCAACTACCGCTGGGTGGAACAGAAGTTCGACCTCACCCTCGGCGCACGTGTCCTTGCCACGCAGACCCACTCCACCACGTCCTACGGCGACATCCTCGCCCGCGACACCCTCTACAACCAGTGGAACTGGTCGCCGAATATCCAGTTCAAATACAAGTTCGGCAAGAAGGAGTTCGCCCGCATCATGTATCGCGGCACCGTCACACAGCCTACCGTCACGCAGATGGAACCTGTGCGCAACAACTCCGACGCCATGTCCGAGACCGTCGGCAACCTGGCTCTGCAGCCCGCTTTCCGCCACAACCTCATGGTCATGTACTCGCGTTTCAACACCGACCGCATGTCCAGCATCATGACCGGCCTGCGCGGTACCCTGACCAAAGACGCCCTCGTCGGCAACTCTATCTACGACCAAACGGGCAAACTCTACCAGCAGACCGTCAACGCCGACATACTCCCGTGGAACCTCGGCGCGGACTTCATGTACAACACCCCCTTCGCCAAGAAACTTATGCAGTTCAACACCCGCACCGCCGTCAGTTACAACCAGCGCGTGGGCTACATCTCGCGCGAGCAATCCGCCGATGAAATCGAGAAGATGATTGACGCGGGCACCATGATGCGCGGCGAGACCTCCCGCACGGGCAACCTGCAGGCCAGCGAGGACATGGCATTGCGCCTCACGCACAGCGTGGTGGACATCGGAGTGCGGGGCAACGTCACCTATTCGCGCACACAGAACACGCTGAATACCAGCAGCCTGAGCAACGTGCTCAACTGGTCGGTCACGGGCGACCTCACCCTGCACCTGCCCAAGTCGTGGAACATCGCCACCGACTGCGGCTACACAGCCCGCTACGGCTACACGGGGCTCACCGACATCAACGAAATCATCTGGAACGCGTCCTTGGACAAGTCGTGGCAGAACGCCACCCTTGCGCTCAAGGTCTATGACCTCCTGCATCAGAAGAAAAATATCGTGCAGGTAGTGGGCGACAACTACGTTAGTTACCAGAAATACAACACGTTACCCACCTACTTCACGCTCACTTTCACCTACAAACTCAACCGCATGGGCTCGCTCAAAGCCAAGGGTATGGGCGGACATATCCAAGAAATGCTCGAGAGTGGTCAGAAGCCCGGCACACCACCCGCCGGTCTCCCCCCCGGACCACCCCCGGGGATGCAAAATATGCCCCCTTCCTTTATCGAGACTTCCTCGGGTTAAGTGTATGAGATTAGTATGTGATTAGTATGAGATTAGTATGTGATTCAGCAAGGGATAAGCAGGGGATAGAAAACAGATATTGGATACATTTGCTATGTGCCAACCGAGCCCTTTAATGCAAAATTAATGGTTAATTACATGGCAATTAATGTTCTAATAATGTTAATTTAATTGTTTTTCGGATAGTATGCAAGTTTTTATCATGACCTTGATAATGGTTCTCTCTTTCGGAGCCATAGTGTGCGCCTTGCCGCACGTTGTTTTCGGTATATGGTGGGCGATAGCGTGCCTGTTCCACCTGCCCACACCCCCATACGCCCCCTTTGGTTGGACAGCCCTCTCCCTTGTCCTTGCCCTGTGGCTCACAATGGGATATGGTTTCTTCTTCGGGCGTTTCCGCCTGTGGGTGAACCACACCGACTTATACGAGCAGCGAACTTCCCGCAGCCTTCAACGGCTACAAAATAGTACATATCAGCGACTTGCACTTATCGACCTTCGATGACCGCCCATCGGCATTGCAGCATATTGTGGACTCCATCAACGCCTTGCAGCCCGACCTCATCTGCTTCACGGGCGACCTTGTCACGGAGGGCGTGGCAGAAGCGCAACCCTATATCGATGTTCTCCGCAGTCTCCGCGCCACCGATGGCGTCATCAGCGTCTTGGGCAACCACGACCTGCTCATCTACTCACGCTTCCCCGAGGAGCAGCGCCTCGCCGAGGTGGAACGCCTCGCCGCCTTCGAGCGCGACACCCTCGGCTGGCAACTCCTGCGCAATCAGCATCTTACACTCACCCGCAAGAGCAGCGACACCACAGATATACAGACCCTCACCATCGTGGGTGTGGACAACTCTTCCTGCGACGGACAGGGTTTCCGCACAATCTACAGCGGCAGCCTCCCGCAGGCACTGCAGGGCACAGACGGCTTCCGCCTGTTGCTTTCGCATGACCCCTCGCAATGGATGGCGGAGATTGTGGACAAGACGCCTGTATCCTTGACTCTCAGCGGGCACACCCACGCAGGACAGATGCGCATCTTCGGGCACGCCCTCTCCGACCTTATGTTCCGCCAATCCGCAGGCTGGTACCACCACTCCGCCTACGCTGAGCACCTCACACCCCAAGGTTACCACCCCGACACCCCGACTATCCACCATTCTACCCAAACTATCCACCACCCCACCGCCCAATCCCTCTATGTGAACGAGGGCATCGGCTGCACTGCTCCCATACGTATCAACTGCCCCTCCGAAATCACCCTCATCACCCTCTATTCCGCCTCTCGATAGTACTCCGCTACTACCGCCAACAATAAATATTCAAGGCTGCCCAAACTCGTTGAGCAGCCTTGAATCTATTACACATTTGCATATTAATATGCTGTATAGCCGTTGTAGTAAGAAATCCACTGATAGTGTTTAGTACTTTTAGGCGCTGTATATAATCTAATGTTACTAAAAATAGAATAAGTCATATAGAAATTATTTTCTCCTGTTACATTGACATATGCATCATATATTTGTGGTGTATTTTTCTGTTGCTGCTTTTCTTCAGGAGATAATACGTTCTCGCAAGTCTTCACACGAGCCGTATATATATATTAAGATGTAAGGCTCTGCATAATTAGCGACCTCAGCGATATAGAACTTATTTTCGATTGCCCTATTTTCTTGGTTATTGCCCACTGCATAGGTGATATAATTAGCAAATGTCAGGGGAGACGTAGTTTCATCGAAAAAGAGATGTGCAGAATCAGATGGATATTTATTCAGGTCGCAATCAAGTAATAATCCTTTTGAAATATCATAAACGTATACCTCCTTTGATGATTTGGGAGGTATAGACAAAATTGGCTGTTGTGTGGTTTCTATACTTGTTGAAGTTCCCAAACCTGTAGTATTTGTTGTTAAATTTCCGAACATGGCAGTACTCCAAGAGGTATATACAGCCACAGACTCACTTGTTCCTGTGATGGTTTGTGGGGCATAATAATTCATAAGCAACTCCGTTTTTAATGAAGAATGTTTGATTTAAATCAATATGAATAACCTTGTTTGTTTTGTTGTAAAATACAAAACCTACATTACCTCCATTGCTCCATAGATTATACTTTACGACACAATCTTCATTTTCATATAATAGCCCCTCTCTTGTTTCTTGAGCAGTTGTTGCATTTGGAATGGGTTTGGCTGTGCAAACTTGCACATACTTGTATGTCGTCCCACAGGATACCGACATACTCGCACAAGATAAGCGTGCCGAACAAAATTGAATGTCTTTTTTCCATAACATTATTTGTTTTTGTGTGGACGGCTGCACCTCACCTGCCCATTAGTACAAAAAAGAAGCGTGGTACCTTATTTACGCTTATTCTCGAATTAGGGGTTCTGGTAAGACCTTGCACACAAGAAGAAACGATAATGCCCACGCTGAATATGCATAGACATACCCATTGGGAGGACATGTTAATACACATTCTAACGGACATTTATACTTTCCCTCATTCTGAGTGTGCGAAATTTACCAGATTTCTAATTCTCAAAACAAGCGTAGATAAACGCCTTAAAAAGTATGTAGCCCATAAGGACTTCACGGGTGCAAAAGTAGTGATTTATTCTCAAGTGTGCAAATAAATTTACATACAATTCATAGCAACCATACCCGAACGTAGTCTCTGGATATAGTCTCCCTTTACGCGGACATATTGTCCGCGTAAAGGGTTTGTATGTTGTTTTGGTTTGTAGTATATTTTTGTTTAACGCGAATCAGCGGGTGGTACACGTATTAGGGAGAAATTAATGGTTAATTATACGATAATTACATGTTTATCTGTCTGTTGCAGTTGTTTTTGTTATTATTAGTCGTGGTGCGAGCCAATGACGGATAATTAATGTTTTCTGTACACCCTACCGCTCAAAACTGAGATACGGCAGCACCCTTTGCAGTTCCTCTTCCGTGAAGCAGTCCAACCGCTGAAGGTCAGCGGCAGAGTCGAGATGGATACGGCGACGGCGCAGTTCGTACAGGGCTTTGGCTTGCGTGAAACTGATATACGGGTGGCGTTGCAACTGCTCCGTACGCAACTTATTGACAGGCAGCGTCTTCACCGCCACACTATCCAATACAAAATGGCACAGCAGGCTATCCTGCGTGTAGGTGCTATCCGTCTCTTGCCGATAGGCGATAGCACGTTGTACCGTCTGAATATCAAGTAGTTGCTCCGTGCTGACGAAACCGCCCAAGCGTGCACGGTAGCGGACAATCTCACGGGCTGTGTAAGAACCGATGCCGCGTATCATCTTCAACTCCGTGGTGTCCGCCGTGCGCAGGTTGAGCACCGTATCGCGTTTTGTGCTGATATACAGCGGGATACTGTCCCGTCGGACGCTGTCTGTGCGCGTTGTGTCCGCCGCAATCCGTATGTACGGTTCCAGCACGGCATACAGGCTGTCCGTCATGCCGTAGAGTTTGCGCAGGTCTTCCGGTTGGCGGTACTTGCCGCCTTTGGCTCTGTATTTCAGCATATTGCGCGCCTGCCAAGGCTTGAGTCCGAGGTGAACGAGCGTACTGCTGTCGGCGGTGTTTGGGTCGAAAGGTTGCAGCACTATCGCAATCGTATCGCGCCTGTACCGCTGTTTCCATTGCACCTTGTGCAGGCTGTCTTCACGGGCTTGGTGTGCGGCAAAAGCAGTCATCGTGGAGTCTGTAACTGCCACATCGATAACGGGTTGCGGCTTATGGAAGAAGTGCACCAGCACCCCCGTGCCCACAACCAACACCGCCAATATCGCCACCCCCAACCATTGCTCGCGGGTGAGCAGAAACACGATATGTGCATCCCTGTCTTTCCGCCTCATTTCGTCAGACTCCGAGTGCTGTCCACCGTACTCTCCACCACACCGTCCCGCAGATGCGTCTCCACCTTTGCACCCACTTTCAAATCACTCACACTATGCACAGGCTTGCCGTCACACAGCATCAGGCTGTAGCCCATGCGATAGATACGCTCCGGCGAGTGCAACTCAATGGTTTTCTGCCAGATAGCAAGCCTGTTTCTCTCGCTGAGGAGCAGTCGCTGTGCCGTCATCCGCAGGCTCTGTTGATACCGCACCAGCCTGTCTTTCTCCGTCTGCAGCACACGCTGTGTCGCCCCCAACAGGCGGCTGTTCAGCGTCTCCAAGCGGGCGGCTTGTGTCTCCACAAGCCCGATAAGGAACTGCGCTGCGGCAGTGGGCGTCTTCACACTGGTATGCACCACCATATCCACCACGCTCACGTCGCGTGTGTGCCCGATGCCCGTGATGATGGGCAGCGGAAACTGCGCGCAGTGGCTGGCGAGCATGTAGTCGTCGAAGCACGACAGGTCGGTGGTGGCACCGCCTCCGCGAATCATCACCACCACGTCCCAACGCTCTGCCTCCCGCGCAATCGTCTGCAACGCGCGTATGATGGACGCGGCAGCGTTCTCGCCCTGCATCGTGGCGGCGAACAAGGTCGGCATAAACCGAAAGCCTATCGCATTGTGAGCCAACTGGTCGCAGAAGTCACCGTATCCCGCAGCCTCCTGTGCCGATACCACGGCGATACGCCTTGGCAACGTGGGTATTTCCAGACTCTGCTGCAATTCCATCACACCGTCTTCCTGCAATCGTTGCAACGTCTGCTGACGCTGCTTCGCGAGGTCGCCCAGCGTGTAGGTGGGGTCGATATTCTGGATATTGAGGCTCAGCCCGTACACCGCGTGCCACTCCACGCTCACCTGCAACAGCACCTGCATACCCGTGTGCAACGCCTGCCCGGTCTCCTGCTCGAAGTACGCGCTCAGGATGTGGTACATGTTGCTCCAGCACGTGGCGCGCACTTTGGCGGCAAGGATACCGTTTTCGGCTTTCTCCACCAACTCCATGTAGCAGTGCCCGCGCACGCTCAGTGACGCTATCTCAGCCCGCACCCAGTACAACTCGGGCAACTCTACCTCAATGGCGTCACCTATCACACTGCATAACTCCGACAAACTGTATTGCTCCATACCTGCTACTGATTTGTGCTTTGTTGGACGAACTATTTGAATATACCGACAAAGGTACAAACAATCATCGGTTTATACAACTATGAGCGGTATATTTTCCAACAACCGTACACCCACAACGAGTATCGCCTATTGTTCTGCTACGCGAATTGATGGTCAATTTGTGGTTGCAAGTTTTGTGGAAAAATCACGCAAAAAGTCATATTATATTTGCATAATCCGGCAAAATACAGTACCTTTGCGCCGTAAATATTTGAAGGATATACACAATAAGGATTATTCCGTTGTGTAAACATTCAGGGAGGGACGTTGTCTCGCCCTTTTTTATGGTCGATAATGTATATGCGGCAATATCACACAAAAGGCGGTGTAGTGTACGGCGGATAATGTACAATGCCCAAACACTATTGCAAGTGTCACCTGTTTTGTGTAACTTTGCAGGCGGAAAGTCTAATCACGTGAAATAAAATATGGTTACATTCATCGTAGCATTAGTGGCATTGGTGCTCGGATTTTTGGTCTATGGCACCTTGGTGGAGCGCTTGTTCGGCATTGATACACAGGCGAAAACACCCGCACTCACCAAGACAGACGGCGTGGACTATGTCCCTATGAAACCGTGGAGGATATTCCTCGTTCAATTCCTCAATATCGCAGGGTTGGGACCAATCTTCGGTGCCATTATGGGCATATTCTATGGTCCTGCGGCATTCCTGTGGATAGTGTTCGGAACCATCTTTGCCGGCGGTGTGCATGACTACCTCAGCGGAATGATGTCCGTTCGGAAAGGGGGCGCGTCGCTGCCCGATATTATAGGCAATGAACTCGGGAATGGTATCAAACTCTTTATGCGCGTGTTGTCGCTGGTGTTGCTTATCCTGCTGACAACCACGTTCTTGAGTGGTCCTGCCACTTTGCTACAGGGGCTAGCGGCTTTGGGTACTATGACTTTTCGGGCGCACTTGATTCCGATAGTGTGGGTGCTGATAATCTTTGCATATTACGTGCTGGCGACCGTTCTGCCCGTGGACAAACTGATAGGGCGTTTCTACCCCATCTTCGGAGCGGTGCTACTGTTTATGGGACTGGGCATTATGTTTGTGATGCTCGGTTGGCATAGCGGCGAGATGCCTGAACTGACAGACGGGCTGCACAACCGCCAAACCAACGGACTGCCGCTGTTTCCGATGATGTTTGTCAGCATAGCCTGCGGGGCTATCTCGGGTTTCCATGGCACACAGTCGCCCCTTATGGCGCGGTGCATTACCAACGAGCGTCAGGGACGATGGATATTCTATGGCGCAATGGTTGCCGAAGGTATTCTGGCACTTATCTGGGCGGCTGCCGCAGGTACGTTCTTCGCTGACCCAGAGCAAGGGCTGTATGGCATAGACGGTTTGCAAGCCTTCGCCACACAGCACCCCGGGGAAAACATAGCCGCATTGGTAGTGGACAGAATCTCGCGCTCATGGTTGGGCACGGTGGGCGGTATCCTTGCCATTATCGGTGTGATTGCCGCGCCTATCACTTCGGGCGACACCGCGCTGCGTAGTGCGCGACTGATAGTAGCCGACTTCCTGCACCTCGACCAACGTCCCATAAAGCATCGCCTGATGATTGCTATCCCGCTGTTTGTCTGCGTGTTCGGTATGGTATTCGTGGACTTTGACATCGTGTGGCGATACTTTGCCTGGACCAATCAAACGCTGGCGGTATTCACACTTTGGGCGGGAACGATATTCCTTTATAAGAACGCGCGCACGCGGGGGAAGGACAAGTTCAGTTTTGTGGTTGCCATGGTGCCTGCGCTGTTTATGACGATGGTTAGCGTCAGTTACATCTTCATTGCGCCCGAGGGCTTCCGTTTTGCCAAGATGGGGCTCAGTTGGGTGGCTTATCTAATAGCCGCCGTTGTCACAATCGCTTGTCTGACAGGCTTTTGCCTTTGGTACAAGAAACAGAATACACAACCATTAACGCGCTGATTTGTATGATAACTTCTGCCTCTTTTGTCGTGTCGAGTCCCGATGTGGTGTCGTGCCCGCAAAGTACGCTGCCCGAATATGCTTTCATTGGCCGGAGCAACGTGGGCAAGTCGAGCCTCATCAACATGCTGACCCATAACCCGCGTTTGGCAAAGACCAGTCAGAAACCGGGTAAGACGTTGCTTATCAACCATTTCATTATCAACGCCGACACGCCGCAAGCGTGGCATCTGGTGGACCTGCCCGGTTACGGATATGCGCAGGCGGGTCAGAAACAACGTGAGCAACTGCGTGCGATGATTGAGCGATACTGCCTGTTGCGGCAGCCGTTGGTCAGTATGTTTGTACTCATTGACTGCCGTCACGAACCGCAAGCGATTGATTTGCAGTTCATGGAGTGGCTCGGAGAGAATGAGGTGCCGTTTGCCATTGTCTTCACAAAAGCAGACAAACTGACAAAAAGCCGTCTCGCACTCAATGTGGAGGCGTACCGCCAAAAGATGCTGGAGACATGGGTGGAGTTGCCGCCCATCTTCGTGACTTCCGCCGAAAAGGGCATAGGCGAGAGCGGACTGCTGGCGTATATTGAGGGGGTGAATAGGGAGTTAGAGAGTAGAGGTTAGGGAGTAGGGCACAGAGAGTTTATGATTTGGGACGATAACGAGGATATATGCGTGGTGCATTGCGAGGTAAAACGCCACGCGGTGCAAGAGCAATTGGACGCCCTACGCGAGGAACGGCGTCCGTACGTATTTCTGACGGATAAGATGCAGAACGTGAGCGAGTTGCGCCGAATCCTCGTGCCTGTAACTATGCTGGAAGAAGAGGTGTACAAGGCGGAAATATGCACCTATCTGGCTCGTAAGACAGGTGCAACCATTGTACTGCTGCGCGCCAACGACTATGGCAGTCATGCCCGCCAAAACGCCCAACGAATCATCACGCATATCCAGACTGTGGCTGAACGTACAGGTGAGCAAATACACTATGAAGAACTCGTCGGGCAAAAGGACAGTTTCCACATCAATCAAGAGGCTGCCCGACGAACTGACCTTGATTGCCAACTATTGCTCCTGACTGCCAGCCGCGAGTATGGCTTGGACGATTGGCTGTTCGGTCCGCCGGAACGCTACGCCATACTGCATAGCCCCGTGCCCGTGATGCTCATCAATCCGCGTGCGGATTTGTTTTCTCTGTGCGACTAAGCACAACTTTCCCATATTCATCCAATAACCTCAGCATATCCTCTCGGCAAGGTCAGCGGAATCACATACTAATCACATACTAACCACATACTAATCTCATACACTTACCACGACAAATACACGAGAAAGGATGTGTAAGGTGTATCTACAAGACAATACATTATTATATACAAGAAGACAAACGTTTCGGTATTATCTGTATCTGGTGTATCTACAAGCCAATACATTATTATCTACAAGTGGATATATAAAGAAGAGACTGTCCAACCATGCGGTGGACAGTCTCTTGTCAATTAAGTTGTACTATCTGAAATCTTTGCGACTTTCCGTTGCTGCGAGAGCAACGGGGGCGGCAGGCAGATTACTCTGCTACTTCAGCAGGAGCAGCCTCCTCAGCGGGAGCCTCTTCTACAGGAGCCTCGGCGGTAGTATCCGTAGCCTCGGCAGCCTTCTGGCAGCAACCTTCCTCAGCCTTTTGGCAGCATTCGGTCTTCTCGCCTTCTTTGCAGCATTGACCCTCTTCGCACTTAGCAGATTTCTTGCAGCAACCCATAGCGCAAACGGCTACAAGCGCGATAAGCAAAACTTTTTTCATAACACAAAAAATTAAAAATTAAAGTTTTAACGTTCTCTGATTTGATAGTGAGTATCAAAATCGAGTGCAAAGTTACTGCTAATTTTGGAAAGCACAAAAAAAAGTAGTACCTTTGCAGAGGAATTGTGCATTTTTTCTTGTTTGATTGGCAGATATGGACCTAAAGACCTTTTTGAAAGAGACCAAGACCGGTTTCGTACTGACGAATGTGCTGGTAGCCATAGTGGTGGTGGTGGTTTTCATCTCCATCGTGCTGGCATACACACGCCACTACACCGAGCACGGTGTGGAGGTGGATGTGCCAGATGTGACGGGTCTGTATTTGGAAGAAGCCCGCATCACCCTGTCGTCGGACGACCTGCGTATGGAGGTGATAGACTCCACGTTCTCGGACAAGACGCCGTTGGGGACCATCGTGGAGCAGACCCCTGCCGGAGGCTCAAGAGCCAAGCACGGGCGCATCGTGTACGTGATTCAAAATGCGCGTTTCCGCCGCCCTGTGGTGATGCCGGAGTTGCGGGACGTGAGTTTGAGACAGGCACAGGCATCGCTCCATTCATTAGGTCTCACGACCGCAGACGTGCTCTATGAGCCGTCCACGTACAAGGACATCATACTGGACGTACAAGACACCAACGGCGATGCCATATTGGCAGGCAGCAGCGTGCCCGAAGGCAGCAGCGTGGTGCTGATAGTGGGCAAAGGCCAGGGGACCGCCGAGGTGACGGTGCCGCTGCTGACAGGCAAAACATTGAACGAAGCCAGAAGTTGGTTGCTCAGCGCCATGCTGACGATGGGAATCGTGGAGTATGACGCGGAACCGACCGAAGAAGACAAGGATACGTACATTGTGTACTCCCAAACCCCTTCGAGTGGCACGATTGTTGTGGAAGGAACGAGCGTTAACGTGAAGATGTCGAAAGACATCGAAAAGACCATAACGACTGATAACGAGGAGGACGAGGAAGAATTCTTCTAACCGTCTGTACCTCAGCGGAAAAGGTATGCTAACGGATATCAACGAGGATTCGGATATCATCTTCGGGCAGGAGGAACTGTTCGAGAGATGGCGTTGCGAGGTGGACAAAGGACAAAGTCCGCAGCGCATAGACAAGTATCTGGCAGAACATATGGCAGGTACTTCGCGTCACCGTATCCAAAAGGCAGGGGATTCGGGCAATGTGTGGGTGAACGGCGCTCCCGTGAACAACAACTACAAGGTCAAGCCATTGGACCTGATACAAGTGCTGCTGGACCACGAACCCAACGACTATACCATCCACCCCGAGAACATACCGCTGAACGTAGTGTACGAGGACGATGACGTGCTGGTGGTGAACAAGCCGGCGGGTATGGTGGTACACCCCGGACATGGCAACTACGACCACACGCTGCTCAACGCACTGGCGTGGTATTTCCGCGACACGCTGGATATGAACGACCCCTCCATCGGGCTGGTACACCGCATAGACAAAGACACCAGCGGGCTGCTGCTGGTGGCAAAGAACCCTGCTGCCAAAGCGGGTTTGGGACAACAGTTCTATGACCACACCACCCAACGCACCTACAATGCCCTCGTCTGGGGGACATTCGACGAGGAGGCAGGCACGATAGAGGGGGCTCTCGGGCGCGACAACAGCGACCGCACCCGCTGGCGTATATGGAATATAGAGGACAACCCCTCTGCCAAAGAGGCCATCACCCATTGGCGCGTGCTGGAGAGATTCCCATACGTGACACTGGTGGAATGCCAGTTGGAGACCGGTCGCACCCATCAGATACGTGTGCACATGCGGAGTATCGGGCACCCTCTGTTTGCCGACGAGAAGTACGGCGGCATGGAGATACTGAAAGGCGTGCCCACACAGAAGTACCGGCAGTTTGTGCAGAACTGCTTTGAGTTGTGCCCGCGTCAGGCGTTGCATGCCAAGACCATCGGTTTTGTGCACCCACGGACAGGGCAGGAGATGTTCTTCGACAGCACATGGCCCGAGGATATGACCAGTCTGATAGAGAAATGGCGGCACTACGAGCCGAGCAACTCGATACTGCAATAGCATATTCGTTACCCAAAACAATGGCAAAGACTAAATACATTTTCGTTACCGGTGGTGTAGCCTCTTCATTAGGCAAGGGCACTATCGCCGCCTCGTTAGGCAAACTGCTTCAGGCACGCGGATTCAGCGTGACCAACCAGAAGTTAGACCCGTACATCAACATCGACCCCGGGACCCTGAACCCGTACGAGCACGGCGAATGCTACGTCACGGAAGACGGACACGAAGCCGATTTGGACCTCGGGCACTATGAACGCTTTCTGAACATCCGCACACACAAAGCCAACAATGTGACCACCGGACGCATCTACCAGCACGTGATTGAACGTGAACGCCGCGGAGACTACCTGGGCAAGACCGTGCAAGTGATTCCCCATATCACCGACGAGATAAAAAATGTAATCCGCGCCTTGGGCGAGAACGGCAATTACGACTTTGTGATTACCGAAATAGGCGGCACCGTGGGCGATATCGAGAGCCTGCCGTACCTAGAAGCCGTCCGCCAGCTGAAATGGGAGTTGGGCAACGACTGCTGCTGCATTCACCTGACATACGTGCCGTACCTTGCCGCAGCCAAAGAATTGAAAACCAAGCCCACACAACACTCCGTGAAAGACCTCCAACGCGAAGGCATACAGCCCGATGTGCTGGTACTGCGCACAGAACATCCCGTGCCAGCCGACCTTCGCAGGAAGGTGGCATTGTTCTGCAACGTGGGCGAAGATGCCGTGATAGAATCGCGCGATGCACGTTCTATCTATCGTGTGCCACTGAATATGCTCGCCGAGGGGCTGGACAGTGTGGTGCTGCGCAAACTCGGGTTTGACACAGATACCATCCCCGCACCTGACATGGATGACTGGATGGCAGTTTTGGACAAGATAGAGAATGCCACCGATGAGGTGCGTATAGCCATTGTGGGCAAATATGTGCAGTTGCAAGATGCCTACAAATCCATTCGCGAATCACTCCATATCGCCGCCGCATACAACAACAAGAAGTTGGTACTCAAGTCCATACTGAGCGATGACCTGACAAACGAGAATGTGGCAGAAGCACTGGCAGGCCAACAGGGCATCATAGTAGCCCCCGGGTTCGGCGGCAGAGGCGTGGAAGGCAAGTTTGCTGCCCTCCGCTATGCACGCGAGCATGGTTTGCCGTGTTTCGGGATATGCATGGGCATGCAGTGTATGGCTATTGAGTTCGCGCGCGATGTGCTGGGCTACGCAAAAGCCAACTCCACCGAGTTCGACAGCGATACCCCGCAACCCGTGATAGACATGATGCAGGATGTGAAATGGAAGATGCAGGACGCACACGGCGGCATGGGAGGTACGATGCGTTTGGGAGCCTACCCCTGCCAACTGAGACATGGTTCCAAAGTGGCTAAAATATACGGCACAGACGGAATCATTTCCGAGCGTCACCGCCACCGCTATGAGTTCAACCACCGCTACCAAGACGAGTTCGAGGCAGCAGGTATGGAGTGCGTAGGCATCAACCCGCAAACGGGACTGGTGGAAATTATCACACTAAAAGGTCACCCGTGGTACATCGGCACCCAATTCCATCCTGAGTACTCGTCCACGGTGCTGCAGCCGCACCCGCTGTTTGTGGATTTCATCCGCACCGCTTCACAGCAATAAACAGATAACCAATCCATTGAATATACTATGCGTAGTGTTACTTACCACAACATGACTTTCGACGAGTTCCTCACACCGAAGGACATAGAAGGAATCGTGGAGCATGTTGCCAGCCGTATCAACGCCGACTATGAGGGCAAAAGCCCGTTGTTTATCTGCGCCCTAAACGGTGCTTTCGTGTATGCAGCCGACCTCTTTCGCAGGATTAAACTGCCCGCGGACATCACTTTTGTGCGGCTCAAATCATACGACGGGACATCTTCCACCGGCGAGGTAGAACTCATCACCCCACTCTATGAGCCCGTACAGGGACGCGATGTGATTATCATTGAGGATATTGTGGATTCGGGACTGACCATGCATATTTTCCGCCAGATGTTGTTGGACGCAGGGGCAGAGTCCGTGGCGTTGACGGCATTCCTGTTCAAGCCCGAGGCATTGCAATACGAGGACGCACGCCCCGAATATATAGGCAGAGAGATACCCAACAAGTTCATCATCGGCTATGGTCTCGACCTGGACGACCAAGCCCGCAACCTGGATGCCGTATATCAACTGAGAGGGGAATAGGGTGCTGTTTATCAGTCGAATAGCGTCGGATTATCCGCGTCAAAACGCTTTAGAATGTCACGCATCAGCGTCTCACGAATAAGCCGTGAACGATTGCTGACCGTATAGCGTTCACAATACTTCTCCAAGGCACGCATCTCACTGTCGTTCAGCATAATGCTCACACGGTGAGTGCGTTTTTGTTGTGCCCTGCGGTATTTCTTTTGCAAATCCATGGTATTGTCAGAATTGCACACCCAATTTCAATCCGAGCATCAACATATTCGTGCCGATATAGTTGCTATACAGATTGCCGTCCACCTGTTCAGAGACAGAGACCGACAACTGCTGCCACTGCACATCGGCGGTCAGAGACAAACTCGCCTTATCACTGAAACAATACTTCCAGCCGACATCCAATCCCGTATAGATACCGCCTTTGGCGTTGTGACTTACGGAGAAGCCATAGCCCAATGCCATCCCCATAACCGGAGCGTGACGGGCACCCGTTAAAGGAATATGGGCTGCCAATTGGAGCGGGATAAATGCATATCGGTTATCTCCAACGAAAGCAGCGTGGACACCCAGTCCGCCCCCCAATAAAATGCGGCGTTGCATCAGGCTGTGGGTACCTACCAGCAAGTCGGCACCTGTATATCCTCCCCACCCTACCATAGGCAGACAAGCGGCACCGCCTGCCACGCCCGCGTGAATTGCCACATGCTTTGCAGCAGATGATACAGGCTTAACAGGCTCATTGTCAGCAGGATGTTGCACTTGCTCTTGCTCCACAGCCACAACTTCCGATGCCGGGTATTGGAAACGTGTACCACTCTTGGTACGTATGACAACCACCTCCTCATTGTGCACCATGATTTCGCCACTGACATGCTGCCCCGACCGCAACACCACCACTTCGCCATACGCCGACAAGCAGCCGATGACACACAACAATGCGCACACCCAAAGGCGTACAAGGTTGCGGCAATATGAGCGAAAAGGCATCATTAGGAGTAAATAAGTCTGCAAAGTTACTGAAAAATATCGAGTTGCACAATTCGGAAACGATAATTTGGCAAAAAGCAAAAAATGTAGTACCTTTGTTGGTTCAATAGAAATAGTATTCGTTCAGACAATGGGACATATAGACAAAGCCATACTCCGGCGTAGCGAACTGCTAATGGGAACAGATGTGATGGAGCGCATTGCCACTAAACGAGTCATTATCTTCGGCATCGGAGGTGTCGGTTCGTGGTGTGCAGAATCCTTGGTACGCTCGGGCATCACCCATCTGACCATCGTGGATTCGGACAGGGTGTGCATTACCAATGTAAACCGCCAACTGATGGCAACCATGAAGACCGTCGGGCGCGTCAAGACCGATGTGCTGCGTGAACGGCTGCTGGAAATAAACCCGAATGCCGACATCACCGCCATACAGGGTATCTATTCCGCCGAGACACGTGACGAATACCATATAGAACAATATGACTACGTGATTGACGCCATTGACTCACTGAAAGACAAGGCCGACCTGATACTGACCACCACCCGTATGAAAGGAGTCACGCTGTTCTCGTCTATGGGCGCGGCACTCAAGATGGACCCGACACGCATACATGTGGCGGAGTTCTGGAAAGTAACGGGCGACCCGTTGGCACGTGCACTACGCCAACGCTTCAAACGCAACAAAGAGTTCCCCGCACACCGCTTTCTGTGTGTCTATAGTGACGAACTGCTCAGCAACCGCGGTGTGAATCACTCCTGCGGGACAGAACACTGCATGTACCCCAAAGTGTCCGAAACCCGTCTGAAAGAAATGCAACAAGCCGAGGGGACAACGACATCGTTGGGCAAAGCCGACCTGGTGAATCACGAATGGTGCACCTCAAAGGCGCAAATCAACGGCACTGTGGCACACATCACCGCTATTTTCGGCTTTACACTTGCCGCACAAGTGATACAGGATATATACCAGGCGTGACCTGCTCTATCCTGCACAGTCTTTGCAGTTAGAACTCCCAGAGGTAAATACCTAATTTTATCTGCCACTGGTCGAAGCGGCCACGGGTGTAGATGTCTTGGTCAGAGAACGACTGTGCCCGGTAGGGGTTGATGATACCGAAGTCATATCCCCCGCGGATGAAATAGCGGTCGTATTGGAAGCCTGCGCCCACACCCCACGTGACGTTCATGCGCTTCAAGGCACGGTCGCCCGCACCCTCAGGATTGGCATCCTTGGAGTAAGGCTCGGCGTTGTAGTAGTTGATAACGGCGGTCTGCGTAGTGGTGCCGCTATCATCCTGTTCGTATTCCTTGCCCTGCATGGCGAGTCCGCACTGGATAGTCGGACCCGTATAGAGAATGAGCCATGTGCGTTTGGCAATCTCGAACTTGTACTGCCAATCCACAGGGATTTCCACTTGGTGGTAGAAACTACGGGTACGTGTCTTGGGGTATAGAGAACCCGTATATTTCTGCGTCCAGTCGGTGGAACCTGCGCCAAAGGTGTAGTTGAGTGCCATCGAGAATCCGAAACCCTTTACCAATGTGGCGTCATAGACAAAGCCCACCTTCAAGCCATTGTATATGGTGGTTGTGCTGAGTTTGGTGACATCGGTCTGTGTGGGTGCGTTGAGGCGCGTAATGGGTTCGGCAAAGCCTAACTGCAACCCTATGAATTGGGGCGGGTTGCTCTGTGCAAAGGTGGCACTAACGGCAGTGGCGAGTAGCACTGCGAGAATGGTTATCTTCTTCATAATCAGATTATTTTCTACGTTTCTTACTGCGGGGAACAGTCTCCTCCTGCTCCTCTTCCTCGTCATCGGTTGCGGCAGAGACCGCGCCCTGCTTGGGACGCTCTGTGCGGTTGGGGTGCAGGAATATGTCACTTGGTCGGCGCGGGCGTTCCGCCTCCGCCCAGAAGAATGCGCCAAGGCGCGTGTCCTGCTCGGCTATCTGGTCAAGTGGGTACATAGTGCCCGTGGTGGTGGTGGTGAACACCACATGGTGAATCTTGCGGTCCTCTATATACAGTTTCACGAAACTGCTCTGCGTCTTGTTCACGCCCAAGAAGGTGCCGTCGTCTTCGCGCGGGTAGAAGATGGTCTCGGCATTGCCACGCACGTCCACAAGGTACACTTCGTTGTCGCGCAGGTAGGCGAACATCTCCTTGCCACTGAGTTGGTCGTATTCGTTAGCCCCCTCGCGCTTGATAGCAATGGCGTTGCCTGTGCCGTGGAGGTGGTCGAGATTGTCGTTGTGTATGTGTATGTCAATCAGGTCAGCGGATATCTGATTGCTCTCGTTCCAGCAGACGGGGTTGCCGAACAAGGTAATCACGGAGTCGCGACCGTGATAGCGCATGGAGTCGCACACCGCCTGCACGTCGTCGCGATAGATGCGCACGTGGTAGAAAGCCCGCACCTGTTGGTAGGCGGTGTCCCGCCAGAGGGTGTCGGGCTGCTGTGCCTGCATCACGGAGTCCACCATGATGCTGTCGCGCGGCATGAGCGAGAACACGCGGTAAGGCACCTCCTCGGTGTAGAGGGTGTCGGCGTGAAGGTAGGTGTAGTTGAGCGAGTCGGACCAGTCCACCATCATCGCGCTGTCGGTGACATAGCCGTGCCGCCCGTCTTCCCACATCTCACTATACTGCCCGTAGAGGCTGAGGTGGTTGGCAGAGTCGTGGGTGGCGATGTTGCCGATAGTCCGACCGTAGCCTGCCAGTTTGTCGTAGTAGATAGTATCGCCCGTGAGGGTCTTGCCGTCGTCGTGCACAATCCGTGAGCGGTTGAGCAGCATGGAGTGCTCGGTCTCGGTGTTGTACCAGCCCTTGGTGGAGTGGATGGTGGTCTCCTGCTCATAGACAATCTGCGTCGGCCCCACGAGGTCGGCGCGGTGGGTGTCGGTATTGTAACAAAGTGTGTCGGCGGTGAGTACGAACTTTGGATTGTCCAACTTCACCGTCCCGCGGAAGAGGGCACGGTAGTTGTCGGGCGTGTACTGCCCCCACCGCGAGGTAAGGGTGTTGAGGCTGTCGCGGATGGCTCCACCTGCAAAGTAGTAGGCGATATTACGCTGCCGGTCGTAGTTCAGACTGTCCGTGGTGAGAGTAGTCTGCTGGTGTATCAGGCGCACGCGACGGCGCAGGCGTGCCATGCGCGTATTGCCATTATAGAAAAGCACATCTCCGAAACCCTCAATGCTGTCGCCCTGCACGAGGTGCACATGCCCGAAGGCATGGAGCGAGTTCTCCTTGTCGAAGAAATAGGCGGAGTCGCAGTACATCAGCGCCGAGTCATGGCGGAAACACACATTGCCCCGCAGTATCTGCGCGTCGGGCAAGCGCTTCTCGTCGAAAGACAGTGTCTCCGAGTGTTCAAGATACACCATCGAGGTCTTGGCGGAGTCCTGCCCAAACTCCTGCGCATAAGCGGCAACGCTCACGCACAACAGCAACAGGGAAATATGTAAGTGTCTGAAACTCAATGCACCCAATTCGGATACTGGAAGTCACACCCGCGCCATGCCGGGTCAATAACCACATACACCTCTTTCTGCTTGTTGCGAATCCATTGGTCGATGGTCTCGGCACCCAGTTTCTGCTCCAACATACCGCGTACCACCTGGAAGTCATCCGTCAGGTTTGCCTTGTGGGCATCGCGCTTGGTCTTGAGGCGCACGATGGCGCAGACCTCCTTATTCTTGGTGCGATCCATCATCACAAAAGGCTGACTGACATCGCCTTCCTGCATAGCGTATATCTGTCGTGCTATCTCGGGGGGCAGGTCCTGGTACTCGAACTTGCTCGCACCCGTGTTGGCATTGGTCATCAAGCCGCCGCTCATCACCGTGGACTTGTCCTCGGAGAAACGTGCAACCGCCTCTTCGAATGACATCTTGTTGTCGGTCAGCAGCCCGCGGATACTGTCCAAGCGCGCGATGGCATTCTGCTTGTCCTCATACGACACGCGCGGCTTTAGCAGGATGTGTCGGCAATTGATGCGCTCGCCTTTCTTCTCGATGAGTTGGATGATGTGGTAGCCGTACTCGGTCTCCACGATACGCGACACGCGCTTGGGGTCGCTGAGGTTGAACGCCACGTCGGCGAACTCGCTCACCAACTGCCCGCGCCCCACGAAGCCCAACTCACCGCCGCGCTTGGCGGACTCGGTGTCCTCCGAGTACAGCCGCGCCAGCATGCTGAAGTCCGCCTTGCCGCTCATCACGCGCTCGGTGAACTCGCGCAACTGCCCCTTGATGCGCTCCGTCTCCTCAATCGGCACGGGCGGCTCGATGCTCAGTACCTGCACCTCTACTTGTGCGGGCACCATCGGCAGCGAGTCCTGGCTCAGGCTGTTGTAGTAGCGGCGTACCTCGGCGGGCGTGGGGTGAACCTTCTCCGTCAGTTTGCTCTGCATCTGCTGGATAATCATCTGGTTGCGCACCATGGTCATCATCTCCTCGCGTATCTCGCTGCTGCTCTTGCGGAAGTACTCTTCCATCTTCTCCTTGCTGCCTATCTGCGAGATGTAGTAGTTCATACGCATATCCACCTGATGGCTCACGGATGACTCGTTGGCTTCTATCGAGTCCAACTCCGCCTGGTGCAGGAACAGTTTCTGTATTGCCAACTGTTCCGGTATGACGCAGTACGGGTCGCCCGCAATGGGCTGCCCCTCGTATTGCGCCCGCAGCCGTTCTTCCTCCACCTCGCTGCGGAGGATGGCTTCGTCGCCCACCACCCAAATCACCTCGTCGATGATATTGTCCTGCGCCACGGCGGGCAAAACGGGCAGGCAGACTGCCAAAACGGACAGCAGGCGGTATATTCCGGTTCTCTTTTTTTGCATAATTTCTTCGTCTGAAGGTTGTTGCATATTTAGTCCGCAAAGGTACAATAAATAATTGACAATTACAAAACGGAGTCTGTATCCTCCCTACAAGGTCGGCGGAATCACATACTAATCACATACTAATCACATACTAACCACATACTAATCACATACACTTACCCCGACAAATACACGAGAAACAATGCGCAATTCCCAATACGCAATGCGTAATGTACAATATGCGGCATCGGGAAATGACTAATAAATATAAATATGTCCATACAGAAAAAAGGGGCGCAAAATGCAGAAAACAAGAATATAACCCACCAAAAACAGCGGCGGAGAAAAGGGTCAGAAAGGGGTAGAAACTGCAGCAAGCGGAGACCGAACGGAGGGTGTTTTTCAGTTGCAATACGTACACTTTCAAGTTGCATACGCGCCATTTTCGTTGCATTAAAGCCATAAAAACGTTTTCTGCGCGTATGCGACCTATATATAAGAGAGATGTTGTAATTTCGTGTTCCCTAAAAAGACAAGGGGGCATTATGCCCGAAGCCGAATCGTTTCGGATAAGATATTTTTCGAGATTTCAAGGTTCGTCATGGAGAAATGTTTATTAAAGATGAAATCTATATATTATAAATAAAGATAAAAAAAAAGGGGGGGGTAAAAATGGATTACTCGATACAGGAGTTCCCAACTCTCAGTAGAAATTTGGACCAGACAATTTATTACACGCCGTATGAGAGCGATTGGCAGATGTCCGTGACGGATTATGATATGGGCATTTCATACGGCAGCCAAGACACAGAAGAAAATGTGTTTGGCGCGTTCAGCAGAACGCTTTTCGGAAATTCAACAGGCGACCAAGCACAGGGTGCATGGTCGAATGATGCATTGTACAGAGAGACTTTGCATAATATGTATTCGGGCGAAAGGGGCAGGGCGACCTCGTTTGTAGAGATTCATTCGCAAGTATCTGATAATCTGTTTTATGGAGAGACGGAGGAGGCTACGTATCCATCCATGCGCAAGGTGCGCCCGACCGACCCTGCCGTGGGCGAGTTGGTGCCTGTGGGTGATGGCGTGATGCCGATGTTGGCATGCGCGATGGTGTGTATAATGGTGATATTCAGGAAGAAAAAAGAAAAACAACAATGAAAGCAGCAAAAAAACGACTCGTTGCGTGGGCAATGAGCATGATGATATTTCCGACAACGGCTCAAACAGCAGCCGCCAGTGATACAGTGAGTGTGGCGTACATGAGAGACGGCGCAGAGGTGTATATGAGTGTGAACGGCAACGTGGTAACGGCGGCCAAAACGCCCGAAAATGAGGCTGCGTTGTGGCGTCGAGCAGGCGTCGGAGACCATGCCAGCAGGTGGCAGAATATGCTGACAGGCAAGTGGTTGCGCGTGTCCAAGAACGGTTCGCAGGCAGTATTGAGCCTGACGGATAGTGTGAAATCGTCAGTGATACACCAGCCATCCGCGACAGTAAGCCCGAGTGTGCGTGTGGACGGCACGAACTACTATCTATGTGCGGAAGACAATGGTCTGTGGCAACTGTATGATCAGCCTTGCGGAGCAATGCGCATGGAGCAGTGGTCCCGGCGGCATAGTGTGGAGACCGCATTGAGTGTATCTCAACCGGCTGTAGTGTTTCCGTGGGCGAGCACTGACGAGGAGGCGCGCGAGCAGGCGATGACATTGCGCTATTGGGCACGCGTGACAGACAGCACGTACTACTACCGCGTGGCTGACGGAAGGCGTTTGCGCCCCGTGGTGCACGTGGTGACAGATGGCGACATGCTGCACAAGGCATACGGGATAGAGCCGAAAACGGTGTGGCAATCGCCCGAGAGTCCGTACAGCGCAGCCTCTACGCTGCGGGGTTCGGCCCCTGCGGCAGACGCATATGGCTGGACACTGGTACTGACTCCGCACGGGAAGAGTCCGACAGACGTGAAACAGAATGGCAAGTACGTGGATTTGGCGGATACACTATGGCTGCATCTCACCATCGGCGGTATAGAACAGGCATCAGCGAGCACGCATGTGGTGCGCAAGGCATATCACTATTCCAGTGACAATCAATTGATTGCAAATATAGAAATAGAGAATAGCATGTTTGGTTCCACAGATAATCTGACCAAACATATCACGCCCGCACTCACTCTGCTCACAGGCAGGCGGTTATACGATGCCGACCAGACATTGGTGGGAGGCGACACACAGACACATGAACTCTCACTCGGTGACCTTGGCACCCCCAAAGCCGTGGTGGTGGACGACGATGGCAAGGCTGTGGATTGGCTGCAGGTGGCGATGGACACAGACAATAACTCGCTGATTGCAAAGGCAATACCCAACACAAATACCGCTTCACGTACCGCACAGATAATGCTGTCGGATGGTGCAGAAGATGTGGCTTCGGTGGCCGTGACACAAGAGGCAAAAGCATCAACCATTGTGGCAAAATTTATACACCAAGCGGGCGTTGGCAACAAGATGATGGGCATCGAAGTGGGTGAAGACGAGATACAGCCCGTCTATACATCCGAACGGACCATATACTACCACCCAGGCGAATGGCTGTGGCTGCAATCGCAGAGCCCGACCTTCTACGGGTACCAGCGCTGGTACGACTACGAGACCGGCAAAGACCCTGTATTTCCACGCATAGAGGGAGATGCAGAGGACGCTACCACATGGGCAAACTTCCCATACGGCGGATATAATGCGCCCATGAAAGGAGCCCCATTCCGCTATATCAACACTGACTTCGAGAACTCAAAGGGGGTATTTGCCGTACAAGGGGACGGATTGAATTCGCCGGACAAGTACGGCACTTACGCGCCCCATCTGACGGCCTGGAACTCGGATACCGTGCGCAGGACAATAGCCTGCGACTTCAGCATGTACAGAGACTACGAGGTGAAATATGACAACGGCACGACCAAGACAGACAACAACAATCTGGTTTCAGTGAAAGAACCCACATTGTCGTACCGCCAGTTGTTTCATCTGCGCCCTGCAGCCGATATGGCCAAGCAGTTGGCGGAGTGCACGGAGTCGAATGGAGGAAAGTATCTGGAGGAATATCACTACATAGCCCCCGTCGGCACACCTATATATATACGTACAGAATATGCCCACTGCTATGTGACACAACACGAGACAGAATACGGCTACTATTTCTATGGCACGGACGGAAAACTATGGCGCGTGTCGTATGACGCGACCAGCCATGGCCACCCCTACGCGCATGTGCAGTGGTATCAAAATGGAGAGCAGATGACACCACAATATATAAATGCGGCTTCTGACAATGGATTCAATTTTGGTATGCACTTCCACAAATACGACTATGTACAAGTGTCTTCCAATACACCGGGGACGATT
Source organism: uncultured Bacteroidales bacterium (assembly GCA_934692905.1). Classification (GTDB taxonomy): domain Bacteria; phylum Bacteroidota; class Bacteroidia; order Bacteroidales; family Paludibacteraceae; genus Colicola. The sequence continues at coordinate 7,278 of CAKUUM010000027.1, read as the reverse complement.
ACGTACACCGTGCGCATACCAATGTATCAGGACGCGCAGTACGAGCACAACGGCGCATATGAGTACGGCAAGCAGGTGCTGGACGAGGACATCCTGCTGGCGCGCTTTGTGGTGGAATACAAGGACAAGAGCGAGTGCGGACCTGCCACGACTCTGAACAGCGATACAGATTTTGACGACCATTTCGACCTGCTGAAACTACAAGATTTCAACTACGACAAACCCGGGACAAGTGAAGTGCGTTTCTACGACAAGCCACGTGCATGGGATAAGTCCTCATACGCGTTCTGCTACACCAATAAAAGTGGTTTAAAGTGGTCCCGCAACTGGGCGCAGACGATGAAAGGCAACTCGTTCCCGTCGTTCAACGAGTTCTCTATTGTCAACAAGGTAGTACCCGACGGCAAGTTGAACTGGGTGTACGAACAAGAGCAGCGCGGCGGCGCAGAAAACGGCTACTGCCTGTATGTGGACGGTGGAGTGTACCCTGGATTAGTGGCTACGGTGGATATAGATACATCATTGTGCGCACAGCAGAAAGTGTACTGCTCATTGTGGGTGTGCGATGCCACGCCATTGTCACAGAAACAATACACTAAACCCGTGATAGTCTGCAAAGTACAGGGGCGTCACTCCTCTGGCAAGGACACCGCGTGGCACGATGTAGAGACCTTCAACTCCGGCGAGTTACCTCACGACGAGGCGGGTTGGAAACATATTTTCTTCCCTGTGGAGAGTAACGACAACTATGACGAGGTGCGCCTGCACATCTACAATTTCGGCACGGGCACCGCCGCCAATGACTTCCTCATTGACGATGTGGCACTCTACGCCACCAAGAACCCGCTGGCAGCCTACCAGGCACTAACCACCTGCTCTAATGACGACCGCGACGTGGTGGTAATACGCATTGACTACACCGGTCTGCCCGAGTCGTGGGCACATAGCGAGGTGTACTATCAGGTGTTCAACACCACCGACAAGACTGCTGTCAAGACCGACTATCTCCACCACAAGGACTCCGAATATGGCTCCATCATCATCCCGTGCAAGGAGTATGACCCCATGGACGGCAACAAAGAGGGGCACCCGTTGGCAGATGATGAAAGCAAGATGGTCTATACCTCCTTGAATGACTTTGTGGACTCGCTGTACACGTATTCTGAAAACGCCATTCTGAAAGGTTACGTGAAACACGCGGGCGAAGACCACTACACGATGTATGTAGGGCATGTGTTTGTGGGCTCCGACGAAACCGGCACCACACTCAACCCCGCCAAGACCTACCAGATTCGTATGGCACGCGGTGTGGATGACCTCAACGACGACCTCTGCTCGTACCAGACTCCGCTGCCCATCTACGACCGTACCAACATCGTGATAAATGACGCGAACGATGTGGAGCAGAACGGCATCGTATGCCCCAATGCGCTGTACAAGATGAGCGTCAATGTATCCAAATCAGTCACTTCAGGAACTGTTGTCACCAAAGTATCGGCACCGGCACTCTCCGATTGGCTGGCGGCTTTCGACTTCGATGATGCCTACATTGAAACCGGCGCCGCCCGTTCTTCCATGACCAAGGAGGAGGCTGATCGGCTGTTTGCAAACAAATACGGCTATTCCCGCGGCGATGTGACGGATGCTATCCACGATATGCGCCGTCTGCCAGAACCCGAACAGCCGAATGCCAACTATGCCATCACCAACATCAATGAACTGAAACGCAGTGCTTTCGACCGTACAGCCAACTACGATATCATCGTCTCGCTCTACCGGAAAGGGCTGTTGCGCCTTGCCGAGAGCAGCCACAGCCTGTACCTCACTTCCGAGGAAACGGCGCGCTACTGGGTATTCCCCATCGCGGGCGAAGTGACCACCACGCATGAGGACGCCACCATCACGTTGGAGGTCTGCAACGAGCCCGTCTATGCCGCCATATCTGCCACAGCCAGTGACCAGTTGCTGGTGTTAGGTCCTGTGCAGCACGGCTCACTCACCGCGGAACAGCGCGACCATGTGCAGAGTGTCCGCGTCTGCGAGCAAGAGGCTAACAGTCTGTTCTCCGTGCCTATTGGCACCATCACCAACGCCACCATCTCCACCGAAAACTGCCAGGTGGTGCTTGCCAACGACCCCTCCATGACGGGCAAAACCGTCACTTTCACTCCGGCATTGAGCAGCGACAATACCCTCCTCACCTTCACCCCCGCCACCTCCTACACGATGCACGCGGGCTTTGAATACACGGTGCGCGTGGGCATGACGGCACTCTCCGGAGATGATGCCGCCTCCGACGAAGGCGACGACCTGCCCGTCACACTGCCGCAATCCTGCGAGGGGAATGCCTACTTCACCATCCTCGTACTTCCCGACACGGTGGAATGGGCGCCTTCTATCAGCAACGAGTGGGGCGAAGACAGCAACTGGCGCGCCGTCATCGGCGGCAAGCGGCAGTCATGGGGCTATGCGCCCTTGCGGACCATGGTTGCCATCATACCCAAGCAGACCGACAATGCCCTCTACCCCGTCGTAACCACCAACAACAGCAACCCCCTCGATGCCAACTACACCCCGCAATCGTGCGGCGCACTGCGCCTGCGCAGTGGGGCAAAACTGCAAAACCAGCACCTGCTCACCTACGACTCCGTCTTTATCGACATGCCCCTCAAATCGGCACGTTGGTACTCGATGTCAGCCCCCTTGCAGGGTATGGTCTCGGGCGATTTCTTCATCCCGTACGATGCCGAAGGCAACAACATCGAATCCGATAACGACTTCATTGTCAGCGCCTTCAGCGGCAATCGCAAGGGCACAGGTGCCTACGCTTTCTGGCTCTCCTACTACAACCGCAGCGTCACCATGCTCAACGAGAATCCTTACAGTGACCGCGACTCAGTCTCCACCAACATCGAGGTGTTTGCCAAGTCCAACTCCCTCGGCGAGGTGCTTGCCCCGGGGCAGGGTTTCCAGGTGCTCGGCTACGGCCCCGGCTACGATGGCGAGAATCTCGTTGTGCGCCTGCCAAAGCCCGACAACACGTACTACTATTTCCACCCCGACGGCTCTCAGAGTGACCGCCGCGAGGTGCTCAACCGCAACCGCGCAGGGCGCCTTGCCTACCCCGCCACCGACGGCGACGGCACCATGACTATCACCCTCACCAACGCCAGGGAGAGCCGCAATTTTCTCTTCGGCAACCCCACCATGGCGTACATCAACATGCAGGAGTTCTTTGCAGACAACGACAACATCGAGAGCAGTTTCCGCTACATCGACGGCTCATCGTGGAAGACTGTCACGCCTTCTACCGCCACCACAGTGGCAGAACGTTTCGTAGCCCCCATGCAATCGGTCTTGCTCACCGCCAAGACGGCAGCCGCCTCGCTCACACTCACCCTGCGCGACACCCACCTCACCACCTCCAACACCGACGCCTCCACCACTGCCAATAGTGCACCGCGTCGCATTCAGGGCGTGCCGCAATTGCCGCAAACCGTTGATAACGAGGTGATGAACATCACAGCCTGCAACGGTGCCGCCGAGGCTTTTGCCGCACTCGCCATTCAGGACAATGCCTCCAACGGCTATATCTCCGGCGAGGACGTGCCGTTCGCTGTCTCGGGCATCGGCAAGGGCTACGTCAACCCCTCAGCAGCCACCACGCCGCTCAACATCTACACCCTCGCAGGCACACAAGCACTCATGGCGGATGTACGCGAGGGCATCAGCATCGTGCCTCTGGGCTTCGTCATATCCGACGAGATGTACGGCGGCGAATACCTCTATCGCACCGACAGCCTCACCCTCTCTTTCCGCCTCACACCCAACTGGAGTGACGACTGTTACCTCTGCGACGCCCGCACTGGCACACGCACCCTCATCGGCAACGACACCGAAATCCGTATTGCCACACCGGCTGACCACGAACTGCGCTACTATATCCAAGGCTCTTTCCGCGAACCCGAGAAGCCTGACACCCCCACGGACAACCACGACATCCATACGTCTTGGTCCGCCAAGCCCTTTGTGGCAATCTCCGACAAACCGGAGACCGTCACGCTCATCGCCGCGGAGGATATGCAGACTATCCGTGCTTACGACCTCACAGGACGCGTCTTACTTCATATGCATAGCGATGCCCCGCACTCGTTAGGTGCCCTCACGAGTGTGCAACTCCCCTCGGGCATCACTATCATAGAAGTATCCCTCGCCTCCGGCATCTCAGCCCAAACCAAAGTGATAGTGCAATAGCCACCCTTCCTGTGCGCATTACGCATTGTGAATTGCGCATTCTTTCTCGTGTATTTGTCGGGGTAAGTGTATGTGATTAGTATGTGGTTAGTATGTGATTAGTATGTGATTAGTATGTGATTCCGCCGACCATGCCGTGATGTTGTCGGGTTGTTGTCCTGTTGTTGCATATTTCAGAAAAAAGGTGTAACTTTGCAGCGCATATTCTGTCCGTTTTGGCACAGGAATTGCGGGCGGACAGACAACGACTATATCAACAGCAAACTATGATATACAAAATTACTTTTTCGTGCGATGAGGTGGAGGGCTTCCGCCGCGTCTTCGAGGCGGACAGCGAGGCTACGTTCCTCGACCTGCACCGCGCTATATTGAAGAGCGTCAAGTATCCCGACGACCAGATGACATCGTTCTTCATGTGCAACGACCGCTGGGAGAAGGAGCAGGAAGTCACCCTCGTCGAGATGGGCAGCAACTTCGAGTACGACAACATGGTCATGGAGTCCACGCACCTCAGCGACCTGCTTGAGGAGCAGGGGCAGCGCCTCATCTATGTCTTCGACCCGATGTTCGAGCGTTGTTTCTTCGGCAATCTGACCGAGATACTCCCGGGCACCTGCGACGAGGTGAAGTGCGTGGAGTCCAAAGGCAAAGCCCCGAAGCAACTGCAGACCGAGGACGCCATGGACGCACTCAACGCCAAGGGCGGCAAGGACGACCTGGGACTGGACGAGGACTTCTACGGCGACAGCCAGTACGATGACGGCGACATAGACGCCGAGGGCTTCCAAGACCTGAGTTTCGACGACGGCTCCATGTTCTGATGCCGACGCTGGTCGTCATATTGGGACCGACGGGCGTGGGCAAGACCGACGAGAGTCTGCGCCTTGCGCGCCTGTACGGGTGCCCGATTGTCAGTGCCGACTCGCGCCAGATATACCGCGACCTGCCCATTGGCACCGCCGCACCCACGCCCGATGAACAGCAGGCTGTGCGCCACTATTTCGTGGGTTGCAAGGACCTTACAGAGGCCTACAACGCCGGTCAGTACGCACGCGACTGCCTGGAATTGCTCAGCGAACTCTTCCTCACGCACGACCGCGTCATTATGGTGGGCGGCAGCATGATGTACGTGGATGCCGTCTGTCGCGGGTTGGACGACATACCCGAGGTGCCTGTTGCCGTGCGCGAAGCGGTACGTGCTGATTATCAGCGCAATGGAATGGATTGGCTGCAAGCCGAGGTAGCGCGGTTGGACCCCGTCTATTGGGCGGAGGTGGACACGCAGAACCCGCAACGGCTGATGCATTGTGTGGAGGTCTGCCGCGTGAGCGGGCAACCCTACTCGGCGTTCCGCCGCAACGGCAAGCCCAACCGGCAGAGCCCTACCGACCGCGGTTTCGACATCGAGGAGGTGATGATAGAGCGACCGCGCGCCGAACTCTACGACCGCATCAACCGCCGTGTGGACAAGATGATAGAGATGGGGCTGTTGGACGAGGCAAAGCGCGCCTTCGGGATGCTGAATATACCCCTTACCCCGTTGCCGGAAGGCACGCAGGAAGTGCTGCCCAATAGCGTTAACACCGTGGGATACAAGGAGTTACTTAGGTATTTCCGCGGCGAGTGGACGCTCGACCGTGCGGTGGAAATGATAAAACAAAACTCTCGCCATTACGCCAAGAGACAGATGACATGGTGGCGGAACAAGCAAAAAACGATATGAACAAGCAGATAATCATACTTATTGCCCTCGCGCTCATGGCGGTGGGGTGCAAAAAGGTAACGGTTGATTTCACCTACTCACCCGCCGAACCCAAGGCAGGCGAGGCGGTCTCGTTCACCAACAACAGCAGTGCGGGCGAGAAGTGGGACTGGAACTTCGGCGACAACAGTAGCACCACCAGCAAGAACCCCCGCCATACCTTCAAGAAGGCAGGCACCTACCTTGTCACCCTGCGCGTGGATAGTGCTCGCAATCAGACGCTTAGCAAGTCAATCACGGTCTATGACACCATACCTACCTTCGTGTCCTCCACCGACTCCATTACCCATTACACGGACATCACACTCACAGCGAATATCTACAACCCGTACTCGTATAACTTGCAGTATCAGTGGACGTTACCCGAACATTGCGTACTGCAGTCGGGCACGCTAACAAGCAGTGCCATTACGGTATATTTCACCACCTACGGGCAATCGCAGACGGTCGGGCTCACCATCACGCAAAACGGCGTGCAGTACCCCGTCACTCGCGGCTTGTATATATATGAGACCCTCGCACCCGCGCTGCTCATGTCCCGCACCGATGGCACCGTCATGCGCCAGCGTCTCATCGGCGACCGCCTTGAGGACGCCGCTCCTGACACACGTGATGAGGACCGCCAACTGCTGGCTGCAGCCTGCGACACCCTGGTTGTGTACAACGACTCTGTCTTCGACCTCGCACGCATGCAGACCATCGTCGGCAGCCCTGTGAAGCGCGTGCAGATGGATAAGATGGCACAAAAGTGGTACTTCGTCACTGCCGGCGGACTCTTTGTCGCAAACTTCAACGGCACTTCCGCTGCCACATATATCACACAGGTGGACGCAGAGGCGACGGGTGCGTTGCATATCGACTATGAGCGCAACCAACTCTATTGGGCAACCCCCGACGGACTCTATGCTATGCCACTCGTGAAGAGTATGACCAACAAGTATTCCACCACGCCTGCGCAGTACAACCAAGTCACTGATATAGAACGTATTGCCTTCAATTCCGAAGCCCGTTAAACCTATGCAACCAGACTATATTTTCGAGACCTCGTGGGAGGTCTGTAACCGTGTGGGCGGCATCTACGCCGTCCTCTCCACCCGTGCCGCGTCCATGCAGCGCGAACACAAAGACAAAGTGATATTTTTTGGTCCCGATTTGGGCGAGACTTCCGATATCTATTTCAAAGAGAGCAAAACCCTTCTGCGCGGTTGGCGACCGGAAGGCGTACGCGTAGGGCGTTGGCAGGTGCCGGGTAAGCCTATTGC
>CAKUUM010000026.1 GCA_934692905.1 uncultured Bacteroidales bacterium | reverse complement strand
ATCACATACTAATCACATACTAATCACATACTAACCACATACTAATCTCATACACTTACCCCGACAAAGACACGAGGTGGTCAGTGAGGCGGTTGAATAAGTCTATGAAACATCACAAAACAAACAGGTCTTGCGACTTGCCCGGGGACGAGGAGAGCACCCCGCTACGTCCACGGACTTGCGGGGACCCCGCAGGGCGTACGCGTTCCCGGTCTGACGATACTTGGTCCGGAGACTCTAAAAAAAGGGGAGATATGCGGAAAGGGGAACGGAAAAAGTCAGGGGGTTAGAAACTGATACCCGTTTTGAGGGATGCCTGCCAGCCGAAAGTGGTGGCGGGGAAAGGTGTTCCGGTAGTCGGGAAATAGTGAGTGTAGTCGGCGGAGGGTTCGAAGAACCATGCGTAGCGACCTTTCATCGGGAACGTGTAGCGGACGGAGAGACGGGCGTGCATTTGCGAGGCAGTGAGGTAAGCCGACAGGTCGCGGAAATAGGGGTGCGCGGGTGTGGCAGAGAGCGAGGAGGGAATTTTGTGCAGGTAGGCGGCATCGGCTGCGAAGCACATATACCCGACGGGCAGGGCGAGACGATAAGAGCCACTGAGGTTGACGAGAATCTGCTGCTCGCGGTAGTTGGCAGCACGGTAGAGCAGGTGGTAGTAGTTGCCTGCCACGTTGCCGTAGTAGTATTGCGTGCCCGTGCGGAGGATATAGTCAGCCTGCAATGAGACACGCCAATCAGGGGCAGCATAGCCGAGTTGGGCTCCGATGTCGTGCGTGCGGAGCCAGGCGATGGGCGTGAAGGTGGAACTGTTAAGTTCCTTGGTGACAGAGAGATAATGGTAGTCCACTCCCGCCAGCCAACCGCGCAGGCGTGGCTGGAGCATGGCTTGTGCGCCAGCCGTGATGCCGTGGTAGTAGGAGGAGGTGAAGTCACCCGCAAAGCGGGCATAGTCTTCGTTGGTCTGCACAAGGTGGTAGATGATAGAGTTGCCCGCCTCGGAGTAGAAGGAAATGGTGTTGTTCTGCTTGTAACGCCCGACCTGCCCAAGGAGTGAGCAGGCGTATCGGTCGCCGATGTAGCCGACAGAGCCGTCGATGCGCAAGTCCGCGACCTTGTTTTTGGGGCGGGGGTCGATGCTGCGGTAACTCTGCAAGGCACGGTACTGGAGCGCCAAGTGCCAGATGATATGGTGCTTCGCCATGCGGTAGCCCCCGCGGAACCAATACTGCTCGGAGCGCATGCCGCCGCCGACGGTGTCGCAAGTGAGGTAGGGATAGAGCAACCCGTAGTCGGCGTTCTCCACCCAACGGTTGCCCTCGGTCTGCCCCCACGTGTAGCCGGCTTCGCCGAAGACACGGCTGACGTCGTTGATGTCAAACACCGATTGCGCCTGCACGCTGAAGCCGCCGTCCTGCACCCCTGCGACGGGCATGGCAGACTGACCGAACTGCCCCTGCACGTACATTTGCGTGGAGGCGGTATCTAATAGCAACGAGGTGATGACGGAAAGCAGTAGCATGGGCGGTTACTTTCTAAAATATTCAGGGTTAGACGGTTGTGCGGGCAGGAAGTCCATGGTGGAGTTGTTGGTGTCCTGCAAGACGCTGCGCCCGTTGCTGAGCAAGACAGGCTCGCCATTCTCTATGCGCTCGCGACGGCGGACGCACTTGCCGAAGCGCTGCTTGTCGGCACCGATGTCGCCGATGTAGGTCCAGCCTGCATCCAAAGCAGGTGCGGTGACGGTCCACTGGTAGGAGGTGCGGGGACAGGTGTTCACACAATCCAGTATCCACTCGTTGGGCACACGATAGCAGTTGGCGGTCATGTCGAAGTTGCCCGCGTTGGTGATGAGGGTGTAGTCGTATTGGAGACGGTAGTCGGTGAGGTAGGCGGAGTCGGAGAGCCCTTCTGGGAAACGGGCAAGGGCAAAGGAGGTGTTGCCCTGACGGTTGGGCAGCCAGATGGTGAGCGTGTAGCAATACAACTTGTCCATATTGGGGATGTCGGGGTTGTCGATGTCCGTGACGGTGGCACTGGTGGACTGGTCGTACCACTCGAAGTCGGCATGGCTGAGGTCGAATGAGGCGGGGTTCATCTGCTTGTGGTTTTGCGCATTGTCCACCAGCAGGACCGTGCCGCCCGGGGCTACTGGGTGGTCTTTGCCGCTACCCGGAATGCGGTAGATAGCGTCCGCGCCGAAACTCTCGGAGATAAAGTAGGGGTCCAGTCTGCCAAACTTCTGGGAGTTCTTGAGTTTGGACTCGAGGAGCACCACGCCGTCGGCATAGAGAGTGTCGTCGGTGTTGTTGTAGAGGACGAAATAACTGTCGCCTACATAGTTTTTGCCCTGCGGGGTCTGTGTGCCCGAGGTGGAGAGTTCGGCAAAGATGAAGTCGGTACTCCTGTCCTGCACCACGTTGGCATCCAAATGCAGCGGCACGGGTGCGGTCCCCGAGGGGTTACCGGCGACAGACACACTCTGTATGTACGCGTGCAGGCGCAGGGAGATGGTGTCCAGTTGCATAGACGCTGTGGCACTGATGTCATAGTAGCCCGCCCGCACCTTGGTAGTGAAACGGACGGTGTATGCGGCGGTGTCGAAGGCGAAAGTGTCGGGGGTGACGACCGATTGGCGGCTCATGTTGAGGTCGTTGAAAGTAATGGTCACTTCGCTGATGTGAACCGTGTGCTCGGAGAGCGTGTCCGCCACAGTCGGGAGTGACATGGTAATTTCCACGGGGCAGAGGTTCTGCGAGACATCCACGGGTTGGGTGCAGGCATTCAGGGCGAGACATACAGCCGCTATCACGACGGTTTTGAAGAATAGTCTTGACTGTTTCATTACAATTTCAAGTTGATTTCCATACCGAAATAGGGACTGGCACTGCGGTGAATGTTGATGCCATCTACTTGGTAGTCAGGAAGGTAGTCTAACAATTTATTTACGAAGAATGCCAGATCGGCATACTTGGTGATGCTCTTCTGCACGCGCAGGTTGAGGTAGCCCGCAAAGGGTACGGTCTTGCGGCGGAACTGGTCGGCGTTGTAGGTGAAGACGAGCGCACGGAGGTAGGGATTGGACTTGTCCTCCTCGCGATAGGGCTTGAGTTCGCCGCTGAGGTCCATGTAAGCAACAGGCGTGCCGTCCTTGTAGAGCGTCTGCGAGGCGGTGTACCAGTTGAGTTCGAAAGTGGCACTCACCGTGAGTCCGAGCGGCTTGATATAGACATCGGCAATGAGGTTGGTGTTGAGGTTTTCGCGGATGGTGCCTTCCGTCCAGTCGTAGTAGCCGATGTACATGTCGCGTACGGCAATGCCGTTGATGACTTCGGACAGTTTGTCGGTGGAGAAGACCGCCTGCGAGTTCTGATAGGTGGTGCGCAGCCAAGCGCCGTTGATGGTGAAGCGCGTGCAGATAGCGGGGATACGCGGTGAGGAATACTGCCACTCCACGCCCTGCTTGAATATCTCGCTGCCGTTGGTGGTCATGGAATAGGTAAGCAACTTGCTGTAAGTCAGCGGTGTGCGGTCGCCGTTGGGCGCAATAGAATCCACCGTGTAGGTGTAGGGGGCGCAGTTCTTCCATGAGCGGAAGCCGTCGTTCATGCGCTCTTGGAAATAGGTGACCGAGAAGCGGTGCTGGTGTATCTCGAGCCCTGCGCGTACCTCCCACTTGAGGTTGCGTGCGGGGGTGAGTTGGTAGTTCGTCGGGTTGATGATGTGCGTGTAGATGTTCATGATGCTGTCCGGCGAGACAGTGACATTGCGCACCTTCAGGTCTTCGTAGATGAGGTTCGGGTAGAGTTGCAGCAGTGTCGGCATCTTGGTGTGCTGACCTACCGCCGCAGCAATATACACCTTGCCGCCCTTCACGGGGATATTGTACATCAGGTTCACGCGAGGGTCGAGATAGCACTTGCCGTGCATCGTGTAGTCTTTGTCCAACCCCATCAGCGATGTACCACGCAAGCCCACTTCGAGGTCGAAGGAAGTCTTGCGGATGGGGATATGTATGTCGTCCTGAATATACCATGCCAACTGGTTGGAGGCGGGGATGTCGTTGTACGCGCGCGGACGCATATAAGAGGAGTAGTTGAGCGGGCGCGTGAGGTCGTACACCTGTCCGCGGCCGAAGTTCTTGTCGTACTTCCACTCGATGCCCACCGCCGCCTTGTGCTCCAAAGTCCATGTATGGAAGAAGAAGTTGGCTTTGGGACGGATGAAGACGTTCATCGGTTTGCCGTCCACAAGGTGGTGCGCGATATACTGATACGGAAGCAAGCCTACGTCGGCGTTACCCTCCTGCATATTGTCAATGGCAGGTTGGATAGGGGTGGTGAGTTGGGTGAACTTGGTTTGCGTGATTTGGTCGAGCGAATAACTGATGTTGGTCGTCATAGCAAAGGACCAGAACTGCCGGTTCTTGTTGCTCACGTTGAGGGTGTTGCCCCACGTAATATGGTGGTACTCACTGCGGTAGGAGTCTTCCTTGTTGTGGTTGATATCGGGGTCGAGTTTGTCGTTGTCAATGCTGCCCGTGTAGTCGAAGTTGGTCTGCCAACGGATATTGGTATCGTCCACGCGCCAACGGTTCTGCAACCGCACCGAAGCCGTGATACGCTGGTAGTTCTCCAATGTGTTCGTCGGGTCGTTCTTCGCATTCAGATAGTCCACGCCTACGTTGAGTACCGTTTGGTCGTTGTTCCACCCTACTCCCTTGCCCACATAGAAGAGTTTGCTGAAGCCGTCCGCCTTGAACCGCGCCCGCCACGGGGTAGGCTTCATCGTGCGCTCTATCTTCACCACCCCGCTGGTTACATCGCCGTATTCCGCACCCGCGATACCGCGGATAATCTCCACTTTCTCAATGTCGTCCGTCGAGATGGTACGCATGTCCACGCCTTTGTTCACCACCTGCCGCTGGTCGTCCTGCCCGCTGCTGCCGCCCTGCACGTACTGCATGTTGGCATCGGTGGAGATGGGGGCACCGTCCACCACAAAACTGGTGCCGAGAGAGGCGGCATCGTAGTCGCTGCTCGTCGAGCCGTTGCTTGCTTCGCGCAGTTTGATGGTGTTCGCCGATGTCAGATTGGGGGCTTGTGTGGAGGCTCCGGGGAGCATACTCACAATGTCTGCAAAACTGGAAGGTTGGAGGTGTTGCATCGCCTCCTTGCCCACCACCGAAGCAGATGATGCGCCCGATGACTCACTGGCTGTAACCACCACTTCCTCAATCACTTGCGTCTGCTGTACAAGGCGTATGCGTATGGTCTGTTGGGGGTTTTTGACCTCAATGGGAAACAACACTTCGCGGTAACTGAGGTGGGTGATGTCCAAGGTGTAGGTACCCTTGGCAAGGCTCAGTCGCGCCACACCCTGCGGGTTGCTGATGCTGCCCTGGCCCGTTTCCAGCGCCAAGACGGACACATCACCTATGCGCTCGCCGGTGAGCGAGTCGGTGAGTATGACCTCGACCTGTGCTTGTGCTGAAAGCATTGATACACAAGCGATTAGTATGAGGAGTGCTCTCTTCATCGGCAAATGAACTCTGCGTCTTGATTTCGGGTGCAAAGGTACTATATTTCTTTTGTTTATGCAATCCCCAGAAGTGGTTATTTATCCTGACAAACATCCGACACCCTCGCGACAAGGTCAGCAGAATCACATACTAATCACATACTAATCTCATACTAATCACATACTAATCACATACACTTAGCCAGACAAGAACACGACAAACAATGCGCAATGTACAATGCGGAATGCGCAATGGTGTTTGACAACGAAACGTGCCGTCCCCAGAAACTATTTGCAGATGTCGAAAATAAGATGTATCTTTGCAGACGAGATTCGTGCGCCTTTTGCAAACGGAATCCGCAGACAGACACAACGACGACAAAAAATACAGAAATAATGATAGAAGTTTTGAAATACGCGATACCGTCGCTGGTCGTGCTTCTGGCGACGTGGCTGGTGATGCACAATTTGTTCAAAAACGAGGAACAAAAGCGCCTTTGGGAACTCAAGAAACTTTCCCAGAAGGAGATTTCGCCCATCCGAATGCGCGCCTATGAGCGTCTGGCATTGCTGCTGGAACGCACTACGCCCGAGCATTTGCTGGTGGATATGCCCCTGACAGAAATGAGCGTCACGCAGGTGCAACAACGCCTGATGCAGACCATCCGCATGGAGTACGACCACAACCTCAGCCAACAAATATACGTCAGCGACGAGGTGTGGGAACTCATCACCACCGCCAAGGAACAGATGGTGGCTTTCGTGAACAGTATGGCGCAACAGATTCCTGCGGGCAGCACGGCTCTCGACTACGCCAAAGTGCTGATTACCGCCTATTCAGCCAACGGGGAGACCGCCAATGAGCGGGCGCTGCAGGCGCTGAAAGATGAGGCAAGGGGGCTGATATGATGCCACCTTATACGACGTTTTATGACGATGCGGGACGCATCGTCCCCACACACAAACACAAAAAAGCGTTTCCAAAAATCGCAGCGGATTTGCATACATTGTAAAAAAGTTGTACTTTTGCAGGCTCTTTCGAGAAAAGGGTACACCATTAATTATTAATCCGGGCAGGCAACTCGTGCAGTTGTAGCCCACAAAAACAACAAACAAATGGCAACAAAAATTCGTTTGGCTCGTCATGGTCACAAAGACTATGCTTACTACCACATCGTAGTAGCCGACAGCCGTTCGCCTCGTGACGGCAAAATCATCGAGCGCATCGGTTCGTTCAACCCCAACACCAACCCCGCAACGGTAGATTTGAAGTTCGACCGTGCTCTGTACTGGGTAGGCGTAGGCGCACAGCCGACAGACACTGTCCGCAACATCCTCTCCGACGAGGGCGTGATGCTGATGAAGCACCTCAATGGCGGTGTCGCCAAAGGCGCATTCAATGAGGAAGAGGCACAAAAGCGTTTCAACGCATGGAAGGCTCAGAAGGACGCAAAGAACGGCAAAATCTCGCAAGAGGAGGCAGACAAGAAAGTCGCTGCCGCAAAGGCTCTGCTGGCACAAGAAGTAGAGACCAACAAGGCTAAGGCTGCCGAGTTGGCAAAGAAACGCCAAGAGGCTGCCGAGGCACTCGCCGCAAAGGCTCAGGAGGCTGCTCAAGAGGCTGCCGCTGCTGAGGCTGAAGCAAAAGGCGAAGAGGCTCCTGCTGCAGAGTAATCCTGAATTTGAGGATTTTGGGAAACCGTCCGAGTGTTCGGGCGGTTTTTCTTGTTTGTTGGCGGAGGGATGCGGCGTGATTTGGGGGTTTGTGAGAGACTAAATATAAGGTTCGATGTGGACTTACGGTAATTAAAATGACGACGCGGGACGCGTCGTCCCCATAATATAGCCGGAACGGTTTGTTTAAAACTGCCCGCGGACGAGAAGCACCCCGTTGCGCCTACAGGCTTACGGGGACCCCGTAGGCGTCCGCGTCCCCGAAAAAAAGAAAAAGACTGCCGTTGGCAGTCTTGCGTGGTACCTCTTGGAGTTGAACCAAGGACACATGGATTTTCAGTCCATTGCTCTACCACCTGAGCTAAGGTACCTTGTGCCTTCCATTTCCCTCACCCGTATGGGGTCCTCTGGCGGAAAGCGGGTGCAAAAGTACTGCTATTTTCTGATATACACAAATAAATGCTCATTTTTTTTGTTTTTTCTCGTATTTCGAGTACAAAAACACGAGAATTGTATTATCTTTGCAGTCGAAATCCGTTTACTAACCCCATCCGCTCATCTCAATACGCCCGCAGCCATATGGAATTGCAAACCATCGCCCATGCCCACAACGGCTTCACACAGAAATTCGGCATTCCCCGTCAAAGCCGTGAAGATTCGTGTATAGAAACACGTATCGTATTCACACCTACTTATCGCGCGCGCGAGGCAGTGCGGGGTTTGGACGGCTATAGCCACCTCTGGCTGCTGTGGGGTTTTCATCTTGCGGGCACAAACAAAGGCGAGGTGCCTGCCTGGCATCCTACGGTGCGTCCACCGCGACTTGGCGGGAACACCCGCATGGGTGTGTTTGCCACGCGTTCCCCCTTCCGTCCGAATCCCATCGGGCTGACCTGCGTCCGACTGCTGCGGATAGAGGAAACGCCGCATGAAGGTATGGTGATTGTGGTTTCCGGCGCGGATTTGCTGGACGGCACGCCCATCTACGACATCAAGCCTTACCTCAGTTTCACCGACAGCCACCCCGATGCCCGTAACGGTTTCGCCGAAGCCACCAAAGATTACCGTTTGTCCGTGTGCATTTCTGCAGACCTGCTGGCTCAGGTGACACAGGCAGGCTGCCCATGGCAAGCCATTGAGGAAGTGCTGGCGCAGGACCCGCGTCCCGCATATCAAGACGACCCTAACCGGATTTATCATTTGGACTATGCAGACTGGGAAATAGACTTTTGTGTAAACAATGCAACCGTTTGCATAAAAAAAGTATCCCTAAAATAGCCATTTTTGGCGACATAAGGGTTGCGAGGATTGCAAAAAGACTATAACTTTGCAAAAAGTTAATTGCAAAATAGTCTGATAGCATGAAAAAATTGTACTTCTTTTTATACGGACTCATCTGTTGCATATCTGTTTATGCCGTTGATTGTCAGGATGGTCCTTATGGTTTACTGGTTAATGAGACGAAAGTGGAGGCGCCTGCCTTTGGCGACCCCGACTATGATGGACGCAAACAATACAAGGCAGGTTGCGTGAAACTGTCCGAGGGGGATGTCATCAAACTCATCAATCTCAGTTGTGACGCTATGTGGATGGTGGACTTTGACCCATATGGTGAGTACAAGAACTTTACGGGTGGAAAGAGTACGGGGTTCATCACCTGCAAAAAGGCGGGGGCGTATGATTTCTATATCAAACTTTCCATGGAGAAAGGCGATGTGCTCTACATCGGCCCCGGAGAGAATTGTACTGACGGTCCCGACAATCCGGACAACCCCGATACCCCTTCAGACTACGTCTCGTCTGTCCCCTCTCAATGCGGAGATGTGATGTTGCAGGCGTTTTATTGGGATTCTAATTCCGACAAAGGGCACGGCGACACCCGTTGGACGACCCTTAGCGGGCAGGCGAGTGAGATAGCCGCTTACTTTGACCTTGTGTGGCTGCCGCCTTCGGCAAAGTCGTCGGGTGGGGTGGGCTACCTGCCCTCGCAGTACTGCAACCAGAACTCCGCATGGGGCTCGCGTGCCGAGTTGGAGACACTTGTTTCGGCTCTTCATGAGGGTGGCAGCAAGGTGATAGCCGACATAGTAATCAATCATGCCAACAACAAGTCCACATGGTGCGACTTCTACGAGGAGAACTTCGGCGAATTTGGCGTCTTTGCCCCCGATGCTTCGTGGATATGCAGCACCGATGAGGTCAACTCCGCTTCCGACGCAGGCACCTGCAGAGGTGCTGCCACAGGTTCCCGTGACGACGGCTATGGCGATGAGGCGAACTATGGTGCCGCCCGCGACTGGGACCACAACAATGCCCAAGTACGTGAGATGTGCCGCGCCTACCTCAAATGGATGAAAGCCGAGATGAAGTACGACGGCTGGCGTTATGACTACTGCAAGGGCTTCCACAACTCCCATGTCAACGACTACAACACTGCCTCGGAGGCCTATTTCTCTGTCATGGAGTACTGGGACGGCAATGCCAACACCCTTTGGAGCCGTATCCAGGATGCCGGTCGCAACACCCTGACCTTCGACTTTGCCACCAAATACGATGCTTTCAACAACTCCATGGCTGCGGGCAACTATTCCGGCTGCAAAGGTTCGGGGCTCCTCGGCGCAGGGCATAGCAAGTATGCCGTCACTTTCGTGGACAGCCACGACACCTACCAGCGCGACGGCAACGAGTTCGGCGGCAAGGGCAACTCGATGAAACCCGCCATGAAGGCTAAGGTGCTGCAAGCCAATGCTTTTATCCTGTCTATGCCGGGCGTGCCTTGTGTCTTCTACCCCCATTGGAAAGAGTACAAAGATGCCATCGCACCCATGATTCTCGCGCGTAAGGCGGTCGGCGTACATTCCGAGAGCAGTGTCTCCGACGAGGCGGACGCCAGCGGCTACCGCGCCACCGTCACGGGCAAGAACGGCACCCTCATCCTCGAACTCGGCAACCGCGTATCTGCTTCACAACCAGGCTATACCAAAGCCGCATCGGGTACGGGCTATGCCATCTGGACCAAGACCACCAAAGCCGCAGAGCCCAAGTTGGTTATCACACCTGCTTCCACCGCATTCAAGACGGAGACGCTGCGCATCGATATGAAGGTCATCGGCAATACCGAACCCGCCGAAATCTACTATACCGACGACTTTACCGACCCGCGTACCTCCGACACTCGTCGTGCCGCAGGCGACGAGGTATCCTTCACCATCAACAACACCCAGACCATTCGCGCCTACGCCAAGACAGCCACCACGCAATCACGCGTCTATACGTACGAATACATCAAGAAAGAGCCGCAGACTATGCCTATCAAGGTGGCTTTCCTCAAGCCTGACACGTGGGCAAAAACCTACATCTATTCGTGGACGGGCAGCGGTGCCAACGTAAAGACGTACACAGGCGTATGGCCGGGCACGGAGATGACTGTCACCGACGATAACGGAATGTTCTATCATCAGTTCGATGCCACTGTCAAGGAAATCAACTTCATCTTCAATGCAGGGAAGGGCAAAGAGCAGACTTCCGACCTCTGGACGGACGAAGACGTATGCTATATGTGGGAGAACGGCGCCGAGAAGAAACTGGACGACTGTACCATTACTGCCGTACCGGACGTACCGACCTATGATACCCCGACCCTTGACGCTACCCAACCGATGTACAATGTCCTCGGCATACAGGTAGATGCCACCTACCACGGCATCGTGATACAAAACGGGTATACTTACCTTTTGCCGTAAATACGCCCACTATCCTGTCCTTTTGTCACCCGTCCTACCTCGTGTCAAACAGCAACCCATACGCAACCCATGTGCAAGGGATAGGCAAAGGATACAAAATAGACAAATAATAACAAAACAACCAAAAATATAACATTATGAAAAAATCTATCTCATTATTGTTCGCACTCGCCTGTGCGTTCTCGTTGAGTGCAAAAACCATCTATCTTGTTCCTGATATGTGGAAGACGGCGGATGCCAAGTTCTCAGTTAACTACTTTGGAGGTGAGGGGGTTACTCAAGCCTTTACTGATTTTATGACTACCACAGACGGCGTTCACTATGAGGCAACCATACCTGATGCTGCCCAAACCGTCATTTTCGTTCGTCACAACTCATCTGCGACCGCACCTGCATGGGACAATAAATGGAATCAAACAGATGACCAAACGCTTACGACTGCTAACTGTTTCACCATCACAGGTTGGGATGGAGGAACCAATGGTAATAGTACAGGCACTTGGTCCATTTACACAGCCCCTGTTGAGACTCCTACTTTCTACATCACAGGTAACGACAACCTCGTCGGCACTGACAAGGCTTGGAATGAGAAAGCCATCCAACTCGGCAAAGCCTCCGCAGAGACTCCTGCTACCTACACGTTCACCAACCTTGTCGCAGGTGACACCATGAAACTCAAAGTCACCAACGGTACGTGGGACTTTCATTTCGGTTACACAGACTTGGACAACACCTGCTCGTCCGAAAACATTCAGACCGACAAAGACGGTAACATCGTATTCGTTCTCACCACTCAAGGCGATGTCAAACTTACTTTTGATGGTGCTAAGATATGCCTTACAGGTTCTTTTGCCGCACCGTGCACAGACGACTACGGAGTAATGGTCGGAGATGCCTATACGGCTGCTGTCATCAATCCGGAGAACACCGCAGAGTATATGGTCCTCAACCTGAACCTCAAACAAGGCGACACCTTCACCATGTACAACAACTGCGCCAAGGCTGCTTGGATAATCTCCAACTTCAAAGAGAATAGTTACAAGTTCACCACCAAGGACGAGAAGTACGTTGTCACCGAGACGGGAAAGTACGACCTTTACTTTACGCTCAGTATCGAGGGGGATGCCATCTATGTAAGTTTCACAAGAGCCACTCCTACTGACAACATCTCTATAACATTGCCCGCAGAAGACGCACCTGTTTACAACCTCTTGGGTGTACAAGTGGACAGCAACTACCGCGGCATTGTTATCCAAAACGGACAGAAGTTCATACAAAAATAATGGTATTAGTTCAATTGATTATTAGATAATTGTATGATTAGTGCAAAGGGCGCGCCGTGATGGCACGCCCTTTGTGACATAAACAGATATAACAAAAATAACCTTATGCGCAGCGTATTTCTCACCCTCCTATGCCTTGCAGCCACCGTCTGCAGTGCCACCGTCACCACCGTGCCGACCTTCATACAGAAGAACTACAACGGCGAAGTAACCATCGTCTTCAATCCCCGCGAGGGCAACAAAGGTATGGCGAATGCCAAGCAGTGCTATGCCCATACGGGCGTAACCTACAACGGCACCCAATGGCAGAAGTGTGGCACATGGCGCGACGGGCTTGACAAATACCGTATGACCAAGAACGCCGACGGCAACTGGGAACTGCGCATCACCCCCGATATCCATACCTACTACGGTGTGGATGCCGGCGTGGAGATTACCCAACTCTGCTTTGTCTTCAACGACGGACCTGACGGAAACCTCGAGGGCAAGACCGCATCGGGTGGCGACTACTTCGTGGACCTTTACGATTCGGGGCTCGCACTCGTATGCAACACCCCCGCCAACGATGTGATGATTGAGGCGGGCGACTCCGTAGCCTTCTCCTTCACCACCTCCGAAGAGGCGGATTTCCTCCTCACCACCAACGGCACAGAGCAGGGCAATGGGCACGGCACCACCTACAGCCAAACCCTCACTTTCCCCGAAAAGGGCAACTATACCGTCACCATGACTGCCGCAACCACTACTGACACTTCCCGCTGCACACGCATTGTCACCGTCATGGCACAGACCATCTGTAAGCCGCTGCCCGGGAACATTGAGTTAGGGCAGAACTTCGACTCCGGCGACCCTTCGCGTGTCACGCTTTGTACCTTCGCGGCTGGCAACAAACGCCCTAACGACCCCACGGAATTGGAGCCCGCCAAGGCTGTCTATGTCGTGGGCGACTTCAACGGATGGAAGACCAGTGAGGAGTACCAGATGTACCGCGACTCCTGCCATTTCTGGCTGCCACTCACCGTAACCCCGGGCGTAGAGCACCGCTACCAATATCTGGTGGTTCGCGCGGACGGCAAGCAGGTGTATGTGAGCGATGCCTTTGCCCCCGTGCAGTACTGGAAGGACAATGCCTATCAGTCGTCGCTGCGCACGGCGCAGGAGCCCTATCAGTGGGACGAGGCTACGCTCAACTTCCGGCGTCCCGACAAGAACAATCTCGTTATCTATGAGATGTGGGTGTACGACTACACCTCGAAGCGTAACTTTGCGGGCGTGATGGAACGCCTCGACTATATACAGCAGTTGGGCGTCAATGCCATAGAGTTTATGCCGGTCTGCGAGTTCGACGGCGATTACAACTGGGGCTACTCGCCCAACCATTACTTTGCCGTGGATACACAGTACGGCACCCCCGACGAGTTCCGTCAGTTAATCGACTCTATCCACGCCCGCGGCATGGCGGTTATCATGGATATGGTGTTCAATCACGCTACGGGCAACAACCCGCAGAACAAGTTATACCCTTACGGAGCCGAACTGGCATATAACCCATGGTTCAACGTCACCGCACCGCACTCCGACAATGTGTATGAGGACTGGAACCACGACTTCCCCGAGACCCGCAAGATGTTCACCCGCGCCCTCAAATACTGGCTCTCCGAATACAAGGTGGACGGATTCCGTATGGACCTCTCGCACGGCTTCTGTGGTAAGACCAACGATGCCTTCGACAACATCTGCTACTACTACGACAATGCCATACGTGCCGTATCCGATGATGCATACTTTATCCTCGAGCACTGGGGGAGTAACATGGGCTCCGAGCGACCCAAACTAATCAATCGCGGAATGCTCTGCTGGCACAACATCAACAATGCCTATAGCCAAATGGTAATGGGCTACCAGACAAGCGACGGTATCGGCGAAGCCAACCGCAAGGGTTACGTCTCCTACTGCGAGAGCCACGACGAGGAGCGCAACTACTACAAGGCGAAGACCTACGGCAAAGGCATAGTCAAAGAGAACGAGACGGCACGCCTCAGCCGTGTGCCTATGACCGTGGCACTCAACGTATTGCTCAACGGTCCGAAGATGATGTGGCAGTTTGAGGAACTGGGCTACGACTATTCTATCAACTCCACCCGTGGTTCTTCCGCAATCAGCGGTGACAATCGCACATCGATAAAGGAGCAACCCGAGAAGTTGGGGTGGTTTACGGACAGCCTTCGCATGGCGCAGTATGACAAAGTGTCGAAGATAGTCAATCTGCGCACGCACGTCATGCCCGAATTGTTTGAGGGTTCGCCCAAGCAGTCGCAACTCGGTAGCGGCAAGGCTGTCAAGTATATATGGTGGCAAACCGACAGCCTCGGGCTGTTCGTAGCAGGGAATACCTCTGCCGATGCCGGCCTCACCGTCACCATTCCCGACCCGAATGCCGATGCCACTGCTACAGCATCCCCTATGATGTGGTATGATTACTTCACGGGTCGTCCTGTCGCTGCGGGTACCTTCCCCATTGCTGCCGGCGAAGTACTGCTCCTCATCGCGCATCCCCGCTACAGTCTTGTAACACCCATCTCGCACATTGATGTATATCCCACCTACACTTCGGGCTATATTTTCCTCTCCGAACCTGCAGGCATACACATCTACAACCACGCCGGTCTGCTTATGGCAGAGGCTGCAGACGCTATGTATATCAATATAGCGAACTTGCCACAAGGTCTGTACCTTATGCAACTGCACAATGCCACTACACCCCGCCAGACGGTCAAGGTGTACAAATACTAAAATTGTAGGTTACCACCCCACTGTTGCCATAATGGGATAGTGGTCGGAATAGTGTACCTTGTCGATATGGAAATCCAGTGGTTGCAGGCTCCGCGAGCACAGGATATAGTCGATTCGTATGCCCAGATGGTGACGGATATAGGTGTTGCCCAATCGCGCACGGCTGGTTTCTAAGAAGCAATCCCGCAAGCCGGCGCGTATCCGCCAATACACGTATGACGTGGGTGGCGCATTGAAATCGCCTACCACCAGCACGGGATAGGGCGACGCTTTCACCTCGTTATGCACCACATTCGCTTGTTGGTGGCGCAGTTTCCCCGCGCTTTCCAGTTTGCGGTTAAGGGTACTGTTCTTGAACGACGTAGCCCGTATGGAGTCCAACTGCAAGTCATTCCTGTTCAGTCGGTAACTCTCCAAGTGGTTGACTATCAGTCGTATCGTATCCGTACCCACCACCACGTCACACCGGCTGCTGATGTTCGACCGCGACTCGTAAGGCAGTGTATATTTGTGTATCAGCGGATACCGCGAGAACACCACATTGCCGAACTGACGATGGCTGTTATACACCTTGAAATCGTAGTAAGTATAGGGGTATTTCCGCATAGCGCGACGCAGTTCGGGCAGGCTCAGGTGGTCGGAGTTCTTATACACACTCACCTCCTGCATGCACACGATATCGGCATCTTGACTACTGACGTAGGCAAGCAACTCCTGCGCATTCTTATTGCCCGTAAGCCCGAGCCCGTGGGTATTGTAAGTCAGCACACGCAGTTGGTGCGGGTAGTCGGCGGCATTGGGCGTGGAGAAACCGTGCGAGAACACAGACCACACCACCCACAGCAGAATGAGCACAAACAACAGCGCAATAATCCGACCTATCTTTTTCATTTAGGTTCGAGGGTGACCAGCGGTATCAGCATCTCCTCCAGCGAGATGCCTCCGTGTTGGAACGTGTCGCGGTAGAACTGGGCGTAGTAATTGAAGTTGTTGGGATAGGCGAAGAAGTCGCTGCCCGTGCAGAACACATAACTGCTGCTCACGTTGGGGCAAGGCAGCCCCACCTGTTTCGGGCGGGTAATCTCAAAGCAGTTCTTCGACTGGAAACTGAGCGACTTGCCCACCTTGTACCGCAGGTTGGTGTTGGTGTTCTTGTCCCCGATGATTTGCACAGGGTTAGTGACGCGCGTAGTACCGTGGTCCGTCGTCAGCACCACCTTATACCCCAAGGCGGCAATCCTGCGGAACATCTCCGACGTGGGCGAATGGCGTAGCCAACTCAGTGTCAGACTTCTGTAAGCGGCTTCGTCATTAGCCAGTTCACGCATCATTTTGCTTTCGGTACGTGAGTGCGACAACATGTCTATGAAATTGAGAACCACCACGTTAAGCGGCGTTTGCAGTGCCTTGAACTGCCGCGTGATACGCTCACAGAAGTCACTCTCGTTCACTTTGAAATAGGTGTAGGTGTAGCGTTTGCGGAAACGGTCCAGCTGCGTCTGTATCAACTCGTTCTCATAGTTGTTCTTAGTCTCCTCGTCATCCTCGTCCACCCACAGGTTGGGGTACATCTCCTTGATTTGCAGGGGCAGCAGTCCTGAGAAGATAGCGTTGCGCGCATACTGCGTAGCGGTCGGCAATATCGACATATACATCTGCTCATCGCGCACCGTAAACCACTCGGACAGAAGGGGTTGGATAGTCTTCCACTGGTCGTAGCGGAAGTTATCAATCACCACAAAGAACACCTTCTCACCTTTATCCAACAGCGGGAAGATACTCTGCTTCATCACATCCTGCGACATCATCGGACGCTCCTTCCCCTGAACAAACCACTCCTCGTAGTGCTTGGCTACGAACTTGGCAAAGGCAGCATTCGCCTGCTCACGCTGCATGCGTAGCATCTCGTGCATGGAGGACTCCTCCAACTCTATCTCCCAATGCGTCAAGGTACGCTCAATCGCCATCCATTCCTCCACGGTGGTAGCGGTATCAATCATATACGAGATGTCCGAGAACTCCTGTCGGTACGTGGTATTCACGTGCTCCTCCACGATTTCGCGTTGGTGAATGTGCTTCTTCAGACACAGCAGTATCTGGTTGGGATTCACGGGTTTAATCAGATAGTCGGCTATCTTCTGCCCGATGGCCTGCTCCATGATGCGCTCCTCTTCCGACTTGGTTATCATCACCACAGGCAACGCAGGGCGCAAGGTTTTTATCTCTTGCAGCGTCTCCAAGCCCGACAATCCGGGCATATTCTCGTCCAGAAAGACAATATCGAACTGTTGTTCGCGGCATTGTTCGATAGCGTCCTGCCCATTGTTGACGGGCACTACCTCATACCCTTTCTCTTGGAGGTAAATGAGGTACGGTTTCAGCAGATGTATCTCGTCATCCGCCCAGAGTATTCGATTCATAGTTGCCATATCATTATTTCATCAGGGTTATAAAACCATCCCCTGCAAAAATCGTACAAAAGTACTACACAACCGCCCAATATTCCAAAATTTATACAGCAGACAATAAGAGTGAATGGCGAATGTTTCATACTAAATTATTTAAGTTTGTGACAAACAAAGCCTTTAGGACTGTTTTACGATATTCACATCCATGTGGGGGTAGGCGAAGGGGAAGCCTTGGGGTGGGAGTTCGGTGTAGAAACGGGAGTTGAGATCGTAGAAGACGCTCCAGTAATCCGAGGTGCGGACCCAGGCACGGACAAGGAAAGTGATGTCGCTGGTATTGAGCGAGGAAAGGACTACCGTCGGGTCGGGTATGGTGAGACCTGCGGTGTCCACCGCGGAACGCGAGTGGTTCTTGGGGCGTTCGTCCGCCGAGGTGAGTATGCGCTTGTCGGACAGCAAGATGGCGCGAATGGCATCCATACAGGCATTGGCGTCCACCCCGTAACTGATGCTCACCTGCCACTCCACGCGGCGCAGCACCTGCGCAGACACGTTCTCTATCGTGCCATTGGAGAGGGCTCCGTTGGGCAAGACCACGACACGGTTGTCGGTAGTGAGAATCTTGGTGGAGAAGATACTAACGTCCATCACGGTGCCCGACTGCCCTTGCGCAGTGATAAAGTCACCCGACTTGAAGGGTCGGAACACCAACAGGATAATGCCGCCTGCGAAGTTCTGCACCGTACCCGACAATGCCATACCGATTGCCATACCTCCTGCGGCAAGCAAGGCTGCGAATGAGGTAGTGTCCACGCCCAAGGTGCCTATGGTGGCGATAATGAGCATGACGGTGAGCGAGATACTGACAAAAGAACATATAAACGACGCCAGTGTGCGCTCGGTATGGCGACGCTCAAAGACACGTACAAGCAGCCGTTTGACACGCCGAATGAGCCAAGCACCTATCAGATAGATAAGGAGTGCTACCAACACTTTGAGCCCGAAGCGAATAGCACTATCCAATATGCCCTGCCAGAAAGTCTGCGGGTCGGTTTGCACCTGCTGAATAAGGGTCTCGGTAACCTGACGAAGCGAGTCTGCAGGCAAGACTTTGGGTACAGGTGTCTCGACTGCTGTAGGTTCCAATAAGTTAATATCCAATAGCATAGGCTTAGAGGTTAGAACGCGGTAGGATACCGCTGTTAGACCGTTTCACTGTTAGATGTCAGACCTCTCTTATCGGAGCCGGTCGGCTGCGCGGACGAGCGCCTCGTCTTTGAGTATGCGGCGGGTAGCCATAAGCGACAGCACCACATTGACAAGCGGTAGGGCAGCCCATACATTGAGGTACCAGTCGGCATCCTCCAGCAATGCGCCGTTGATGGGTTCATTTCCTTTACAGATATAGGCAATGTAGAGTGCGAGAAGCCCGTAGTAGCCAAGACACAAGACCACGTTTACCACATTGATTCGGGCTTGCAACAGGCGGTGTTTGAAAAGGAAAATGTTGACCAAGGCGATGAGCGGCACTGCTATAGTGAGTACCGCCAAGGGCCATTTGGAGAAGGTGGTCAGTGCGATGTACTCCGTACCCGTGGGGGTAAGGAATTGCACCGGCGAGAAGAAACACAGCAGTGCGCCAAGCACCACGATGAGGAAGAGATAAATGGTTTGAATACGCTGTATCATAGTTGTATCTGTTTATTTGATAGTCAGTTGTGTAGGGGTATAGGTAGCAAAATGCCCTATGCCGCCATCGATATTGGAATATATCTGTATGCCCTCCTGATTGCCAAGCGAGCCTATTTCGGTAATGATGTCTTCGATATAATCCCCGTCGTAGTCGTACTTCTCATCATATTCGTAATTAGTAGGGAACTTGCGGTTGTCGTAAAGACTTACGTCGTCCGACAGCACGACTGAGGTACGGTAAATATAGTAGTCGTAGGAGAATACGTCCACATCTATAGAGAGGTTGAGCAGTCGCAGGCTATCTTCCCACAAAATATTGTTGTCCCAATCCTGGTCGGCAAAAAGGGCTATGCGCTTGCCCTGCTTGAGTTGCGCGGCAGGAAAGTACAAGTAGTTGGGTTGCACAGCACTGCGGTATTGGCAGCCTGACATCTTGAGATTGAGTGGTATGTCCCACATATCGCCTTCGGCATAGAGAAAGGTAAGCGGGATTGTATCAAGGACCACGACGGTGTCGTGGATGACCTTGGTATAAGTATAGCCACGGCTCTCGTCATATACCTTTTCCTCGTGGCGAATAGTCTTTTTCGCCTTGCAGGTGAATGCCCCGCTGTTGATACGCACTCCAATAAGGGCATTATCATCACCTGTGTAGGCATCGAGGTCGAGTGCGAACCACACCCAACCGTTTTCGGTAAAAGTCGGGTAAAGGTCAGCGGTGTGAATGGCACTGACGGTTACGGGTTTCGGGACAGTCTGCGTGGCGGTGGCGGTGCCGAGCGTGGTGTGGTTGACTTCCAATTCGATACGGTCGCCGGCGGACAACGTGTAGCCGCTGACAAGATACTGCTTGCTGCCGATGTCGTAAGCGGCTGTGTGCCAGTCGCCTTCGTTGAAACGCATACGTACCGAGGCATCGGACAGGAAAGCCCGAGGGTGCTCCATGCGGTAGTATCGCTCGGTATGCCCGTCGGAATAGGTGCGCTCATACCAGACAGTATCCAGTTGTACATTGCCGAGTGTGGGCGTAGTGCTGCATACGTAGCAGGCGGGGTGATTGCCCGCCGCCATGTCCGCCGAGATAACGAGTTGCTGCATCTCATTGTCGCCGTGGTACTCAATCTCGTTCTCGCACGAGATGAAGCAGACCACAAAGACAAGTGTCCCCAAGGCGCGCACCATGACCCACCCTTTGGACAGGAAACGTATCTCGTCGTTGGTGAGATAGGTATTGAGAAATTCCAATAACTGCTTCTTCATAGTGGTCAGAACTTAAATTGATAACTGATGCTCGGCATGATAGGGAATATGGATACCTGGTACAACTTGCCGTTGTAACTGGGGTAAATCATGTACGGGTTCATGTGGTTGTACACGTTATAAACGCTGATGTTCACGATATGCTCGGCGTTGCGCAACCAGCCGCCCCGCGAGAGGATGGGGCTGCCCGCACGCCGGTGCGGCACATGGAAATTGATACCCAGGTCGAGGCGGTGGTAATCGGGCATGCGGAAGTTGTTGCGCTCCGGCGTATAGTCTATGTATTTGTCCAAGGTGGGGTCGTAGTAGGTCTGCGTGGCGAGTGTGGCGCGGTTGCCGGTGCCATAGACAAAGGTGGCGGCGATGTCAATCTTCTTGGTGATGTCGTACTGGAGCGTGATGGAGAGGTCGTGCTCACGGTCGTACTTGGCGTGGAACGGTCTGCCGAAATTGATTTCGTCGAACTGGCGCATGGTGCGGCTCCATGTATAGCCAATCCAGCCTGTGACGGGTCCGACACTTCGCTGTAGCAGGACTTCCACTCCGTAACTCCAGCCGTTGCCGAGGGTGACCTGCTGGTCCCAGTTCGCCGCGCTGCCCATAAACGATGCGCCTTCCTTGTACTCCATAAGGTTCTTGGAATACTTGTAGTAGCCTTCGACTGATATTTCCACTTGGTTGAGCAAGTTGAAACTCAGCCCCGCCGCCACCTGCATGGAGCGCATGGGCGGCAAGTCCTTGGTGATAGGCACCCAGAGGTCTGTGGGCATAGACACCGACGAGTTGGACAACAGATGCACATACTGCGACACATAGGAGTATGAGGCTTTGAACGCCAAGTCCTTGTATATCAGTGCGCGTATGCCAAGGCGAGGCTCAATGGACGGATAGACTTTGCCGCGCACGCCGTAGAGGGAGCCGCGGAGCCCCATATTCAGCCGCAACCACTGCCACGGGGAATAGGTGTCCTCGATGTAGAGGGCTGCTTCGTGTCCGTGGGTCATGGCACCGCCGAAAGTGGTATCCATCTTTATGATTTCCTGTTCGCTACCGTCTTCGAGCATATAGAAATTGCCGACCGAGGGTTGGAAGAGGTGATAGGTGTAGTTGCCTCCGAACTTGATGTCGTGCTTGGTAGAGGGCGCGTAGTCGAATTGCGAGGAGAGCGTAACATCGTGAATGTTAGAGGAGTAGGTCATGGACTGGTCGAAGATGTAGGTGCTGCCCTCCTCCTTGTACTCGGCGTTCATCGACTGCCCGAGACGGTACTGGTAGCGGGTGTAGGCGGCTTGCACATTGCTGTAGAGGCGCGGCGAGATTTGGTGCTCCCAGTTGACGGAAGCCAAGATGTTGCCCCACGTGAAGCGCATGCCCATCTTGTCGGTGTCGCCGCTACCCTTGTCGGAATAGCGCATGTACATGACGTCATCGCCCATGTAGTAGGTGGCGGTGAGTTTGTCGCGGTCGGAGAATGTGTGCGACACCTTGGCATTGACATCATAGAAATAGTAGCCGCCGGTCATGGAGAAGCCGTCCTGACGGCTCACGGCGGCAAGGATAGGTGCCATGAACAGGTCGAAATAGGTGCGCCTGGCGGATATGTTGAAGGTGGTCTTGGCACGCGGTTCGAGGTCGCGTTTCAAGGAGTCGAGTTGCGCTTTGGTAAAGATGGGGCCTTCGAGGTTGAGTTTCGCCGCAAGGAGTCCGACCGTGATACCTCCGTGCCAGAATGCGGAGTTGCCGTCGTTCTGCCGCACATCGATAACCGAACTCAGGCGCGAGCCGAACCGCGCGGGGAAATTGCCCTTGTAGAGGGTGACGTTCTTGATAGCGTCAGCATTGAATACGGAGAACATACCCATAGCGTGACTGACATTGTACAGGGGTACGCCGTCGAGCATAATCAGATTCTCGTCCGGTCCGCCACCGCGCACATAGATACCTGCGCTGCCTTCCGAACCCGACTGAACCCCCGGGAGCAACTGTATGGCTTTGAGCACATCCACCTCGCCGCCTATGGCGGGGATATTCCTAATCTGCGCGATGGGGACGTCCACCGCCGACATCTGCGCGCTGTGCGGGCTGCTGATGGACTGGTGCCCGACTACGGTGACCTCCTCCAAGCGTGTGGACGAGCGCAGGGTGAAGTGCAGGACGGTGTCCTTATCTAATAGGAACGCGCGCGCGGGCGATGAGTGATAACCCACGTAACTGACCTGCAAGGCGTGTGTGCCCTCGGGGAGCGTGAGCGTGTAGAATCCCGCAACGTTGGTCGCCACGCCCTGGTGGGAGACGGTGTCGTAGACCGATGCGCCTATCAACCTCTCGCCCGACTCGGCGTCAGTGATGTAGCCGCTGACGGTGTGGCGTTGCGCCATCATGGGCAACGCGAGGAGGAGCAGCAGGAGAGATATGTAGCGGGGTGTGGGCATGGAGAGTGGTGATTGTCAGGTTGTTAGCGGAGTAACAACGCCATCCAGCAGGCGATATTGCTCGCCCGTGGCGGGACAGGTAGCGATGCCATTGGCGTCGAAAACGAGTTTCTCGCCGTGGCGGCTCACCCAGCCTATGCGTCGTGCGGGGTTGCCGACCATAAGGGCGTAGGCGGGGACGTCTTTCGTGACCACGGACCCTGCGCCGATGAGGCAGTACTCACCCAGCGTGTGCCCGCAAACGATGGTGGCGTTCGCGCCGACCGATGCGCCGCGTTTGAGAATCGTCTCGCGGTATTCCGCCTTGCGGCTGACCGCCGCGCGCGGGTTGATGACGTTGGTGAAGACCATGCTCGGTCCGAGGAACACATCGTCCTCGCAGCGGACTCCCGTATAGACGGACACGTTGTTCTGAATCTTGCAGTTGCGCCCCAGCACCACATCGGGCGAGATAACCACGTTCTGCCCGATATTGCAGTCCTCGCCTATGCGGCAGCCCGACATGATGTGCGAGAAGTGCCAGATTTTGGTGCCTTTCCCGATTTGGCACCCCTCATCTATATAAGAGGAGGGGTGGACGAAAAATTGAGAGGTGTCCGAAGGCTGTGTATATTGACTATTTGCATCCATATTTTGGGGTTCAATTTGGGTCGTTTACGGGTAGCCTATCCCTTGCTCATCCCTTGCGTATCCCTTGCTGTTTTGCCCGACAAATTTCCGACCCTTTTTCGGGGTTCTCTCGAAGTTCTCTCGGGAAATTGTCGCGGGTCTATCGGGGGTCTGTCGCGGGTCGGTTAGAAGAACAGTTTGAGTATGTCGTTTCCGTTGGCGAAAATCAGCAGAGCCATCAGCAGCCAGAAGCCGATGTTGTTGGCGATTTCAAGGAACTTGTCGCTGGGTTTGCGGCGCGTGATGATTTCCCAAAGCAGGAACAGAATATATCCGCCGTCGAGTGCGGGTATGGGCAGGAAGTTCATGAACGCGAGGATGAGGCTGAGGAACGCCGTCATGTGCCAGAACGAGAACCAGTCCCATGTGTCGGGGAACATGTTGCTCATCGCGCCGAAGCCGCCGAGCGACTGCGCGCCCTCTTTGGTGAACACGAGACGGAACTGCTTGACGTACATCTTGAGCATGTCCCAGCCGTAGCGGATGCCCGCGGGAATCGCCTGCCAGAGCGTGTAGTCGGTGTGTTGGTAGGAGTAGAACTGCCATGCCATGCGCGGATAGACACCCAGTTTGCATTGGTCGCCGATGAAGACGCCCGCGTGCTGCAACTCGCCCGCGCGGTAGAAGTCCACGGTGATGCTGTCGCAGGGGTGCTTCAGGAGTTCCTGTGTGGTCTGGATATAGCAGAGCCCGTCCTGCCCGTTGATACCGACGATGCTGTCGCCCGCCTGCATGCCGCCATAGTACGCCGCGCCGCCCTCCATGACGGAGTCCACGACGAAGGGCATGAAGTAGCCGATGAGTTGGTAGGTGCGCTTCCGGTACGACTTGTCGGCACGCTCTTTCTCGCGCTCCTGGCGGTCGTGCTCGTTCTGCAAGGCGAGGTAGCGGGTGCCGAGATCCTTCGACATGGTGAGCGCGACGGTGTCGCCCCCGCGCTGCACAAGGACGTCCTGCTTGCCCTCGATGATGAGCCACTGAATGACATCACTAAGGTCTTGCGGCTCCTGATTATTGATAGTCAGTATCTTATCTTGCTGTAGGAAGCCCTCTTCCTGCAGCAGTTCGGAGTAGTAGAGCCCCGTGGAGATGTGGCTGAGCGGCATGGTGTCCTGCCCCCAATGGAAGAGGATGAGCCCGAAAATGAGCAGGGCGGCGATGAAGTTCACCAGTATGCCGCCGATGATGATGCAGAGGCGTTGCCACACGTTCTTGGCGCGGAACTCCCACGGCTGCGGCTCGGAGGGCAGGTCGGTGGCGGACTTGGTCTCGTCCACCATGCCCGCGATGGCGCAATAGCCGCCGAAAGGCACCCAGCCGATGCCCCACTCGGTGTTGTCGGGGTAGCGGCGCCAGTCGTCCTCGG
The DNA here is from genome assembly GCA_934692905.1 of uncultured Bacteroidales bacterium. GTDB lineage: Bacteria > Bacteroidota > Bacteroidia > Bacteroidales > Paludibacteraceae > Colicola. The sequence continues at coordinate 6,235 of CAKUUM010000026.1, read as the reverse complement.
GCAGGGCAGCGAGTTCGCTCTCGGTCATAGGGCGATAGACAGGACGACCTTTCTCGTCCGTCTTGGGGTTGCCGAAGTCGTCGGTCGCCTCTACAGCAGACGGCTCCACGTTCTTGGCGAAGAACTTGACGCGCCAACGACCGTTTATCTTCTTGGCGCGCACCAGCGAGAAGCGCGGGTTGAAGAACATGTAGAATTTCTCCACGCGCACCTTAAATATACGCGCGAAGGTGAAGTGCCCCAACTCGTGAATCACCACGAGAAAACTGAGAGCCACTATGAGTTGAATCCACTGCATTGTTTCTAATTATGAATGAGGAATTTAGAATTATGAATGTATATTGCTGTTGATGATTTCTACTGCTATACGGCGGGCGGCGAGGTCGGTCTGCACGTAGTCTTCGTAGGTCGGAGTGGCGATATATTCCGCCCGTTGCATGGTATCGGCAATCACCTCCGACATTTGCAGGAAGCCGCACTGCCCCTTACGGAAAGCGAGGTTTGCCACCTCGTTGGCGGCATTGAGCACGCACGGCATATTGCCCCCGCGACGGGTGGCTTGGTATGCCAAACCGAGGTTCGGGAAACGCTCCAAGTCGGGTTTCTCGAAGGTGAGGTCGTGCGTTTGGAACAGGTCGAGACGCGGAAAATCGCTCGGAATACGCTCGGGATAAGTGAGCGCATATTGGATAGGCAGACGCATGTCGGGTGCGCCGAGTTGGGCTTTGACCGCCCCGTCGCGGAACTGCACCGCGCTATGCACGACAGACTGCGGGTGCACCAATACCTCTATTTTCTCCACCTCCACGCCGAACAGCCACTTGGCTTCAATCACCTCGAAGCCTTTGTTCATCATACTGGCGGAGTCGATGGTAATCTTTGCGCCCATATCCCAGTTGGGGTGTTTGAGGGCGTCGGCAGCCGTTACGTGCGCCATCTGTTCGCGCGTGAACGTGCGGAAAGGACCTCCGCTGGCGGTAAGCAGTATCTTCTCTATCTCGTTGTCCTGTTCGCCCGTAAGCGACTGGAAGATAGCCGAATGTTCGCTATCCACAGGCAGAATGGGGGCGTGGTATTGCTGTGCCAAGCGGCAGATAATCTCGCCTGCCACGACAAGGGTCTCTTTGTTGGCAAGGGCGATGGTCTTGCCCGCCCGTATCGCCTCCATCGTCGGGCGCAAACCGGCATAGCCCACCATAGCCGCCACCACGATGTCGATACTCGGCATAGTAACCATTTCGGCAATGGCATCTGCGCCTGCCCACACCTTAACGGGCAGGTCGCTCAGTGCCTCTTTGAGCGGCTGATAGAGGCTCTCGTCGGCAATACACACCACCTCGGGATGGAACTCATGTGCCTGCCGGATGAGCAGGTCGATGCTGCGGTTCGCCGAGATGGCATACACCTCGAAGCGGTCGGGGTTCGCCCGCACCACGTCCAAAGTCTGCGTGCCGATACTGCCCGTGCTGCCTAATATCGCTATTTGTTTCTTCAAAAGAAATGTACCTTATTGTAAATCAAACTAAAACGCAATCACCTCTTCGGGGTTGACCGCCTTGCCGTTCTGCCACAGTTCAAACCACAGCGGCTGTTCGTCCGCTGCGATGGCTATGCTCTCGCCCGCCTGCACGCTGCTGCCCACAGGCTTGAGCACCTTCTCCACACGGCGATAGATGGAGAGGTAGGTGGTGTGCTGCACCATGACGGTGTAGGTGTTGCCAATCTCGTAGTTGGCAAAGACCACCGTGCCCGCCAGCACCGAGGTGATGTTCTCGTGCTTGGGCGTCTGCACCGCCACGCCGTAGCGTTGTTCCTCCGCCGAAAAATGCTCCACCACTACGCCGTGCGCAGGGCGGAAGAACGTGAGTATCGGCGTAGTGTTCTGTACATCAAACAATTGCAGGTTGTCTTTCTCCTTTTCCTCATATTGGGCGATGAACTCCGCCGTGGCTTCACTCTTCGCCTCGAGGAGTTGCTCGCGCATGATGAGTTGCATGGAGTCGAGCCGCTGCACCGTGTCGGACTGCACCTCGCCTGCCACCACCTGCTTGATGACGTCCAAATACTGCCGCTGCAAGTCGAGCGACGTCTGTATGGAGTCCACACGCGCCGACTCCGAGACCAACTGCCGGCGGATATTCTCCGAGTAGCCGGGCAAATAGTTGCGTATCGGGGTGTAGAGAATGGCGAGCGAGAACAGCCCCAGCGTGAGCAGGAACATCGCCGCCAACAGCACAATAGCCCCCCACCCGCTGAGGTGGGCGGACCATTGCTCTGTCCACGTATTCTCGTCGAGTATGCTGATGCGGTGCTTGTCGCGCAACCGCCGCCACCAACTGTCTTTCTTCTTTTCTGTCAATGATTAACTATTAATTATTAACTATTTACTTTAATATCGTGCACCCCTCGCACGGCTTCAGTTGCTTGAAGAAGTCATTGCCTTTGTCGTCCACAAGGATGAATGCAGGGAAGTTCTCCACCTCAATCTTCCAGATAGCCTCCATACCCAACTCGGGATATTCCACGCACTCGATTGACTTGATATTCTCCTGTGCCAAAATAGCCGCAGGTCCGCCAATCGAACCGAGGTAGAAACCGCCGTGCTTCTTGCAGGCGTTAGTAACATCAATCGAACGGTTGCCCTTCGCCAGCATAATCATCGAACCGCCATGGTCTTGGAACTCGTCCACGTACGGATCCATACGCCCTGCCGTGGTCGGTCCCATCGATCCGCATGCCATACCCGCAGGGGTCTTTGCCGGTCCCGCATAGTAGATAGGATGGTTCTTGAGGTATTCGGGCATCGGTTCGCCGGCGTCCAAGCGGGCTTTAATCTTCGCGTGTGCAATGTCGCGACCGACGATGATCGTGCCGTTGAGCGACAGGCGGGTACCAATCGGATATTTGGTCAGAATATTGCATACATCGCGCATCGGCTGGTTGAGGTCGATACGTACCGCATCGCCCTCGCCCGCTTGGCGCAATTCCTCGGGAATGAGACTGCCTGGGTTGTTGTCCATGCGCTCGATCCATATACCGTCTTTGTTGATTTTGCACTTGATGTTGCGGTCGGCCGAGCAACTCACGCCCAAGCCGATCGGGCAACTTGCGCCGTGGCGCGGCAGGCGTACCACACGCACATCGTGTGCCATATATTTGCCGCCGAACTGTGCGCCGAGACCTATTTTGTATGCCTCCTGCAGCAGTTGTTTCTCCAGTTCGATGTCGCGGAACGCACGCCCCGTCTCGTCGCCCGTGGTAGGCAGGCTGTCGTAGTAGTGCGTCGATGCCAGTTTCACGGTCAGCAGGTTCTTCTCCGCACTCGTGCCGCCGATGACGATAGCGATATGATACGGCGGGCAAGCCGCGGTACCGAGGCTTTTCATTTTCTCAACGAGGAACGGAATGAGTGTGCCGGGGTTCTGGATACGCGCCTTGGTCTCCTGATAGAGGTAGGTCTTGTTCGCGCTGCCGCCGCCTTTGGTAACACACAGGAAACGGTATTCCATACCCTCGGTCGCCTCGATGTCTATCTGTGCGGGCAGGTTGCATTTGGTGTTCACCTCCTCGTACATCGACAGCGGCGCATTCTGCGAATAGCGCAGATTGTCCTGCGTATAGGTGTTATATACACCGTGGCTCAGTGCCTCTTCGTCGCAGAAGCCTGTCCAAACCTGCTGACCTTTCTCACCGTGCACGATAGCCGTACCCGTGTCCTGGCAGAGGGGCAACTGCCCTTTGCAAGCCACCTCGGCATTGCGCAGGAAAGTGAGCGCCACATACTTGTCGTTGGCACTGGCTTCGGGGTCGCGCAAGATCTTGGCTACCTGCTCGTTATGGCTGCGGCGGAGCATAAAACTCACGTCGTGGAACGCCTGCTGCGCCATCTTGGTCAGGCCTTCGGCTTCCACTTTCAGGATGGGTTTCCCCTCAAACTCGCCGACCGACACATAGTCTTTGGTCAGCAGATAGTACTCCGTTTCATCTTTACCGAGTTGAAACATTGGTGCATACTTAAATTCCATATCTATTTCGTTTATACGTTTATCAGTTTATGGTGCTATTTAGCCCGCAAATTTACCACTTTTTTCACACATATACAAATCTGCGGCACGAAAATGCACCGCAAACCCTATCTCCTTAATCCAATTGACCTTTTTTCGTGTATTTGTCGGGTTAACTGTATGTGATTAGTATGTGGTTAGTATGTGATTAGTATGTGATTAGTATGTGATTCAACCGACCTTGTGCGGAGTTTGTGGAAAAAATACAACAACATTTGCACACTTCAGAAATTAGCATTACCTTTGCAGCCGCTTTCGCTCAAACGATAGCGATGCCCAGATGGCGGAATCGGTAGACGCGCTGGTCTCAAACACCAGTAGGTTCACCCCTGTGCCGGTTCGACCCCGGCTCTGGGTACCAACTCCTGCCTAACGCGAGTTAGGCAGTTTTTATGAGAAAATAGAAGTATAATTATAAAGGTCAGGCGGGAGACTTAAACATCCGCTATCACTCGCAGCAGGCTGAATGCCTGGAGAGTCAACTGAAAAGGAGGTGTATGCAATGATTATCGTACCGGTAAAAGAAGGTGAGAACATCGAGCGCGCGATTAAGAAATTCAAACGCAAATTCGATAAGACGGGTGTCGTTAAAGAACTTCGTCGCCGTCAGCAATTCGAGAAACCGTCTGAAATCAAGCGCGAGCGTATGATGCACGCTATCTACGTTCAGCAGATGCATGCTCACGATGATATGTAATCCGCCTGTATGCTACGCGCAGTAGCATGCAATTATCACAAAAAAAGAGGTTGCCTGACAACATATAGGCAACCTCTTTTTGTATATAACGTGTAGGACGTGCAGCACCGGGGGCGCGGACGCTCTCGTCCGTGGTAACAACTGTCCGCGGTAGCAGCGGGTGGAAATCACTTCCTTTTCGGATTACTTGGAAACCAGCCTTTCTCCACACGCTTTTTCTGTTGGAAAAGTTCCAATATGGACCAGAAACACGAGAATGCAAATACGCCCAGAATGGCAGACCAATACACGTTGTCTGCAAATAATGACGCCGTTGCTGCCGCCGCGCCTACCAGCGCAAACACCCACCAGCAGCGTGTTCCCCAGTAGTATTCGGCTTTAATCACTATCGGGTGAAACATTCCTATGCACAAAAATGTGGCGCACCCTAATAATATACCTTCAAAATTCATACACTTACTATATTATAATTCTCTATTCTCTATTTTCTCTATTCTCTACTTTCATATATTCCAACTGTTCCTGGCTGGGATATATGCCGCCACGGCTCCCAATGCCAGAACTATTGCTGCAATAATCAGTATATCAGTTCCTTGTACGGCAACTGGGTATGCTGAAACCACATATTCGGTCCCCGAACCCATTTTGAGAATACCGAAATGTTCTTGTACCAGGCAGATTGCCATACCGACTACTAACCCTACGGCTGCCCCCAGTGCGGAAATCAGCCATCCCTCGTACAAGAATATGTTCCGTATCATTTTGCGGTCTGCCCCCAAATCGGACAGAATCTGTATATCTTTCTGTTTGTCAATGATAAGCATGGACAATGCCCCGATAATGTTGAATGTGGCTATCAACAGAATGAACGCCAACAGCAATGCAGTCAGCAGTTTCTCTATCCTGAGAATGCGGAAGAAATCCTTTTGCTGCTCGTATCTGTCAAGTATCTGATAATCATTCTCTAATACGCTCCGCAACTCCTTCTTGGCCTGGCGTATGGACACGCCGTCTTTCACCTTTACCAATAATGCCGACACTTCATCGTCACCATAGTCCAACAATCGGCGTGCCAAATGGATGGATACTAACATCAGTGCGTCATCATATTTCGTCTGCTGCACGGCAAACGTACCCGCTATGAAGCATGTCTCGCGGTTGAAACTCTCGTCAGGGCGCAACATATTCACACGCCCTGTCCGTTTCGGGGCATACACCTGCATTCCTTGTACAAAGTGTGCGCCTATGCCCAACTGCCATGCCAGCCCTTGTCCGAGTACTGCGCGTTCAAAGGCTCCGTCATACACCATGTATTTCCCGTCCGTGATAATGCTGTCTATGTGTGTCAGTTGTGCGAAAGCCGTATCCACACCGCGCAGTTGTACGGGCATCTGCTTGTCGTCGTAGTACACCAGAGCCGTCTCCTCCACACTCTCGCTCAGCATATCCACAGACGGCAGACTGCTGAGACTTG
>CAKUUM010000025.1 GCA_934692905.1 uncultured Bacteroidales bacterium | reverse complement strand
CATATGCAGAACGGGCAGGTGGCAGTGGTGGTAGGGCATGACTGCCGCAACCATGGACGTGAGTTCGCCCTCACCGTGGCGGATGTGTTCGCTGCCAACGGTATCAAAGTGTATCTCTTTGAGAGCCTCCGCCCGACACCCGAAGTCAGTTTCGCTATCCGTCACCTGCACTGCCAGGGAGGTGTGAATGTCACGGCGAGCCACAACCCCAAGGAGTACAACGGCTACAAGGCATACTGGGAGGACGGTTCGCAGGTGCTCCAGCCCCACGACCAGGGCATCATCAACGAGGTCAACCGTGTCCGTATGGAGGACGTGAAGCGCGGCGGCGACAAGGATTTGATACAAATCATCGGCGGCGAAGTGGACTACGACTACATGATGACCGTCAAGACCGTCATGATTGACCAGGAGGCTATCCTCCGTCAGAAGGACCTCAACATTGTTTACACCCCGTTGCACGGCGCCGGTCGTCAGATAGTGCCGATGTGCCTGCGCTCATGGGGCTTTGAGAACATTCACGTGGTGCCCGAGCAGATGGTAATCGACGGCAACTTCCCCACGGTAGTCAGCCCCAATCCCGAGAACGCAGAGGCGATGACCATGGGTATGAACCTCGGTACCAAACTCAATGCCGACCTCGTGGTGGCGAGTGACCCCGACGCTGACCGTATTGCCATCGTCTGCCGCAACGACAAGGGCGAGTGGACCATCATCAACGGCAACCAGACCTGCATGATGTACTCTTACTACATCATCACCAACATGAAGAAACTCGGCAAACTTCGTCCCGAGCACTATCTCGTCAAGACCATCGTTACCAGTGAACTCATACGCAAAATTGCTGACCGTCAGGGCGTTACGCTCACCGACGAATACACGGGATTTAAGTGGATTGCCGCCCGCATACGCGAATGGGAAGGCACACGCAAGTACATCGGCGGCGGTGAGGAGAGTTTCGGCTACCTCGCTTACGACGCTGTGCGCGACAAGTGCTCGCCCTCGGCTATCTGCCTTATCTGTGAGATTGCAGCCTACGCCAAGGACCATGGCATGACGCTCTACGATTACCTCCTCAATATATATAAGGAGTACGGCTTCCAGCGTGAGACCACGGTCAATGTGGTTCGTCTGGGCAAGACGGGTGCCGAAGAGATACGGCAGATGATGGCTGACTATCGCCAACACCCCGTTACGGAGATTGCTGGCGAGAAGGTCATCAAGACCAAGGATTTCCAAACCCTCACGCAACGCGAACTGATAGACGGCAAGTGGGTGGAGACCCCCATCACGATGTTGCTCGGTGCCACCAGCAATGTGCTGCAATACTTCACCGACGGCGGCTTGAAAGTCAGTGTCCGCCCCAGTGGCACGGAGCCCAAAATCAAGTATTACTTCGAGATACCTGCTTCCATGCCTACCCCGCAGGACTACGACCGTGCTACTGCCGCCGCCGAAGCCCGCGTCCCCGCCATCAAGAAGAGCATGGGCTTGGAGTAAGAACTTCTGCAAATCCTTCCCCCTGTGGAGTTCTGCTTCTCTCTTGAGGAGTACTGATAACAAGAGGCTGTTCCGCAAATCCGGACAGTCTCTTTTTTTATTCAGGGCAGTCTCTTTTTTATGTGTTTGTGTGAATTTATGTATTTGTTTGTGTAAATGGCACACGTTTTTGCACCATCCGGATATCCTTGTGCATCACGTACTGTGTATTGCGCATTGTTTCCCGTGTATTTCTCGGGCTAAGTGTATGTGATTAGTATGTGGTTAGTATGTGATTAGTATGTTATTAGTATGTTATTCCGCCGACCTTGCCGCCACTATAAAAAGAGACTGCCCGACAATTCTGCATTGTCAGACAGTCTCCATATTCAAGTTCCCTATGTGTCCCCAATCCCCATAAGCGAAAGACTTTTTCAGTATCCTCACTATGGGCGCAATGTGGGGCTTTTGATGGGTAGGGAAAGTTCGGGTGGCTCTACTTCTTCTCGTTCATCTGGATGCGGGCTTTGAGTTCCCACGTGCGGATGCGGTCTTTGTAGAAGTTGTTGTTGTTCATCGCAATCAGGTCGCAGTTGGCGTCGGAGTTGTCGTCCCAACGGCGGCAATTATAAACCACATCGTAGATACGTCCGATTTGGTACTCACGGCTCACACGCAAGCCTACCGCATAGTCTTCTCCGTACTTCGTAGTCGGGAAGTTAATCTGACGCAGCATCGGCGTATAGAATCCGCGCGGAGCACCGAGTCCGTTGATACGGAGTGCGTTGTTGCGTCCGTTGTCGGGCGTCCACTCGCGATGGTCGATAATGCCAGGAGGCAGAATGTTGCCATCGAAGTCCGTCATGCGGTAGGTACCTACCACCATAGCGCAGTCCTGCTCATGGAAAGCGTCGATGAACTTCTGCACGGTGTTCTCGTCATAGTACGTGTCATCGGAGTCCAACTGAATGGCAAAGCGACCGCACAACGGGTGGTGGAGAGCCACATTCCAGTTGCCGCCTATGGCATGCCATGTCTTGTCCTGTGCGATGTAGATGAGATTGTCGTGCCCTTCTGCCACGATACTCTTGATGACGTCCACGGTGCCGTCCTCCGAGTTGTCGTCCACTACGATGACGTTGTACTTATATGGTGTGTTCACCTTCTGCGAAAGTGCGCTGCGGATAGCGGTACCGATGGTGCGCACACGGTTCTTGCACGGGATAACTACCGACGCCTCATACTCGAATCCTCCGCCTGTGAGGTCTATATCCTTGAAGCCTGGAGCCAGATAGCCGTTGATATCCTTGAGGTGCCGGGTAACAGCCTGCTCCATCTCTATCTGTACGCCACGGTTCTTCGGGTCCACGTAGTCGAACAGTTTCTCGCCCGACTTGCGGGTGTCGAGTTCCACGTCATAGTACAGGTACTCGTTGATATGCTCCAGCGCACCTTTTTGGCTGACTTTGAGACGCAGGTCGTAGAGTCCTGCGAACTGGTAGGTAACGTCCATACGAGCCACAGCCTCTTTGAGGGCTGAGGTACGGTAAAAGAGCACCGAGCCGAAGTCGAAATCATCGCGAAGGGCTCCCAACTGGTAGTCAATCACAGGGGCGTTGGTACGTACGTCGCCCGTCTGGTTAAAGTGGTCGGAATACACCATAGCCGCCTGCGTATCCTCCATCAATGCCTCCATGCGCTCAAGGGCGAAGAGTACGAATGAGAGGGTGGTGTACTTGGTGTAGATAAGTGTGTAGGACGTAGTGGCATGCTCTGCGATAAAGCGCATGTTGTCCGTACTGCGCATATCGCCGCGCAGGTAGTGGATGTCGCCTACGAGGGGCTGTGCCTCCAGGTTGGCAACGGTAGCCTTGACTTGTTCCTCAGACTGGAACGGGATAAAACATGTGATATTCTTCATTGTCCTGTTGATTATAAATTACAAAATGTGGTATTGCACAAACGCCTCGATGGCTTCGTAGTTCGCCAAGCCCAACTGTGCATAGAGTTCGGCGGTAGCGTGGTTGCGGTCTTCGGCGCGTTGCCAGAACAGACGCTCGTCGTTGCCCATAAACGGCGCAGACTCCATCTGACTCTGGTGTTTGAGAATGGTGTTGCGTTTGAATCGCAACTCCTCGGGCGACATAGGCACAGCCATCTCGATGAGGTCCACTTCCCATTCCATCCACGCGCCGCGGTACATCCATATACGGCAGTCTTTCAGCCACTCGTCCCAAGCCTCGGTATGCTTCAGTTCGTCCAACGCGGCGAGTACGGCATCCAGACATACACGGTGTGTGCCGTGCGGGTCAGCCAAATCGCCTGCAGCAAAGATTTCCTGCGGCTTCACTTCGAGAAGCACGCGCTTCACAATGTCGATGTCGGCTTGTGTGAGCGGTCCCTTCTTGATAGTCCCTGTCTCATAGAACGGCAGGTTGAGGAAATGGATATGGTCGGTGGGCAGTCCCATGTGCCGGCATGCTGCGGTAGCCTCGCCGCGGCGGATAAGTGCCTTTACGTTAAGGATTTCGCGGCTGTCCTGGTCGCCCACTTTCTCGTTGTGGAAGAAGTGCATGTACTCGTCGTACTTCTTGTTTATCACCTTGTCTTCGGGCAGGTGCATCAGTTTGTAGCCCTTCATGAAGTCCATGAAGCGTACTACTTCGTCGTCGCAAACGGCTATGCAACCGCTGGTCTCGTAGGCGATATGCACGTTGTGCCCCTGTTTGATAAGGCGTGCAAAGGTACCGCCCATCGATATGACGTCGTCGTCGGGGTGCGGAGAAAAGATAAGCACGTCCTTCGGATAGGGTGTGGCGCGCTCGGGGCGGTTGCTGTCATCGGCATTGGGCTTGCCGCCGGGCCAGCCGGTGATGGTATGCTGCAGGTCGTTGAAGACCTTGATATTGCAGTTGTATGCCGAGGTGTAGAGCGTGATGAGTTCGCTCAGTCCGTGGTCGTTGTAGTCCTTGTTGGTCAGTTTGAGGATAGGCTTGTGTGTCTCCGCGCAAAGCCATACTACGGCACGGCGTACCAGTTGGTCGTTCCACTCGCAGTTGGTCACTTCCCATGGGTGGTAGATACGTGTCAGTTGGTTGGCTGCTCCGAGGTCGAGTACCACTTGTGCGTTCTTGTGCAGTTGCAGGAACGAAGCGGGGCAGGCGGTGGAATACGGCACTTCAATCGCCTCGCGTACTATCGAAGCCTTGTGCTCGCCCCACGCTACCATCACTATCTCGCGCGCCTGCATAATGGTGTCGATACCCATCGTTACCGCGCTCACAGGCACCTGCTCGGTATTGCCAAAGATGACCGTGGCATCCTCGCGGGAGTTGTTGTCCAATATAATCAGTCGGGTAGGGGAGTTGAGCGGCGTACCGGGCTCGTTGAATGCGATGTTGCCCGAGCGTCCGATACCCAGCAGTTGGAAGTCGATGCCGCCCATTTCTGCAATCGTTTTCTCATAGTTCTGGCAGAAGTCGATAATCTCGTTCTTTTTCAAGTCGAAAGGCACGGTATGGATATTCTCGGGCAGGATATCCACTTGGTCCAGCAGTTGGGTGCGGATGAGTGCCATATTGCCCACTTTCGGGTCGGTCAAGGGGTAGTATTCATAAGCGCTGAACACAACCACGTTCCGGAAACTCAGTCCTTCTTCCTTGTGCATACGCACCAGTTCGGCGAAGATGTCGCGGGTGGAACGTCCTGCTACTAAGGACAATACGGCTTTTTTGCCTTCTTTCTCACGGTTGCGGATGATGTCCGCGATACGTGCTGCTACATAGTGCGTACCCTCGTGCGTCGTCTCGTAGATAGTGGTGCGTACATGCTCCATGCGGGTAACGCGCGCCAACTCGTAGGCGTCCGCAGGGCGGTACAATTTCTCTTCGACGTGACTCAGGGAAATTTGCTGACTTAGGTTATTTCTCATATCTCAATTGTTTTAAGAGTTTGCATACTTTTCCGACTGCAAAGGTACAACAATTGCCGTTTTTCTGCAAACGGTTGCAGAACTTTCGTGCAAAAAAGCACTTTTTATATGTTGTGCAACATAAATCGGGGCAATATGCTTGCGCGGTATATAAATAAGTAGTATCTTTGCGGGCTATTAAGGCGGAACAAACGTTTGTTTTCTGTCCCGAAGCATGATGTCGAAGATATAAAACGAGAATAGAAATGATACTAATTGCAGATTCGGGTTCTACCAAGACCCATTGGTGTTTGATGACTGCCGCAGGGCAGAGCAGCGAGTTCTTTATGGACGGTATCAACCCGTTCTATCAGACCGCTGATGCTATCAAGAACAGTGTGAGCAACCAACTCCTTCCGCAGATGTCGCATCTGATGTGGGCGGGCAAAATCACCCATATCTATTTCTATGGCGCAGGTTGCACGCCCGAGAAGATACCCGTGCTGAAGTCCGCGCTGGAAGGCATCTTCAAGTCCGCCACGGTGGAGGTGTACTCCGACATGGTAGGTGCCGCTTGCGGGCTGTTGGGGCGCAGCGAGGGTGTGGCTTGTATCCTCGGTACGGGGGCTAACTCCTGCCTGTGGAACGGCAAGGAAATCGTGAAGAACGTGCCTGCGCTCGGCTTCATCCTCGGCGACGAAGGCAGTGGCGCCGTGCTCGGCAAACGACTGGTGGCTGACCTCCTGAAGAACCAACTCAGCGACGAACTCAAGGAGAAGTTCCTCTCCCAATACGGCATTACGGCTGCGGATATCATCGAGAACGTATATCGCAAGCCTTTCCCCAACCGCTACTTGGCATCGCTCAGCAAGTTCTGCGCCGAGAATATCGACAACCCGCTGATTTACAAGTTGGTATATGACCACTTTGACTACTTCGCCAAGCGTATCCTGGCGCAATATCCCGCCCTGCCTGTCGGTTTCATCGGCTCGATTGCGTATTATTATCAGGATGTGCTGAAGAAGGTCTTGGCGGATAACGGCTTCCAAACTGCCCAAATTCTCCAAAGCCCGATGGAAGGGCTCAAAGAGTACCATAAGAACGACGTAGTGCCCACCATGGAATAACATCCGTCGGAGTGAGCCGCGCAAGCCAAATCGTACATATATATAATGTGCAAATAAATCGTACATCGTAAATTCGTAAATCGTAAATAAACCGTGTTTGTAAAAATTACCGAACAACCCTCTCTGCACGACCACCTGGACGAGAAGCCGGTGGGTGAACTGCTCCGAGAGATGAATGAGGAGGACCAGAAGGTGGCGCTTGCCGTCCGCGAGGTCATTCCCCAGATAGAGAAACTGGTGGAGGGTATCGTGCCGCGCATGAAACAAGGCGGACGTATCTTCTACATGGGCGCGGGCACCAGCGGCCGCCTCGGTGTGCTGGACGCCAGCGAGATACCGCCTACCTTTGGTATGCCCAATACGTATGTAATCGGTCTCATTGCCGGTGGCGATACGGCGTTGCGCAACCCTGTGGAGAAAGCCGAAGACGACCCTGAGAAGTCGTGGCAGGAACTGCAGGAGCACAACATCACCCCGCTCGACACCGTCATTGGTATCGCGGCTTCGGGCACCACACCTTATGTAATAGGTGCGCTCGAGCACGCGCGGGCATTCGGGTGCCTCACGGCATCTATCTCGTGCAACCCCGATTCGCCGGTGGCTCAGGCTGCGGAGATTGCCATCGAACCGGTCGTAGGTCCTGAGTTCGTAACGGGCTCCACGCGCCTCAAGTCAGGTACGGCACAGAAACTCATCTGCAATATGATTACCACCACCACCATGATTAAAATGGGTCGTGTCAAGGGCAATAAGATGGTCAATATGCAGTTGAGCAACAAGAAACTCGTGGACCGCGGCACGCGCATGCTGGTTGAGGAACTGGGCTTGGACTACGACAAGGCGCAGCATCTGCTCCTCCTTCACGGCAGCGTGAAGAAAGCCATGGATGCCTACCGTGGAGAGTAAAGCAACCCATCGCAGACCTCCCCGAAACCCGTTGGAAAGGATAGCCTATCCCTTGCTTATCCCTTGCTGTTTGACACGGCGAAAAAGGGGCGGGGAAACGGGGTGGAAATTAACGGGTGATTAACGGCAATTAACGGAGTCTTTTAACGAATTAGTGGAGCCAAAAGCCGTTATCGGAGAAAAATTAATGGTTAATTACACGGTAATTCGTGTTTAACCGGTTTTTCGGAGAATTGCCGCGAGGAGGGTGTTACGGAGATGTGTGCTGACAACTTGCGGGGTAGCAATGTTAATTAAGGGTAATTTTGTTTGGCACCTTGTGTGTATCACAAATTATTAGTATCTTTGCAGCCAAATCGTCTGAATGATGATGGGTGCTGCGGAAAAGGAAGAAAGTAAATTTGAACGATAAACAAATCTGATATTTATGAAGAGATTATTCTTTATGCTCACTTGTTTGCTGTCGGTGGTGGCGATGAATGCCACTGTCACGGTGACGGGTGTGGTAACTTCTGCGGAAGATAAGGAGCCTGTGATAGGTGCTTCTGTCTTGGAGAAGGGTACGACCAATGGTACCATCACGGATTTCGACGGTATGTACACGCTTACCGTGCAGGATGGTGCCACATTGGAGATTAGTTATGTAGGTATGAAGACCCAGGACGTGAAGGTTACCGGCTCGCAGCACAACGTAGTCCTCCAAGGCGATGCTATCGCAGTGGAGGAAGTGGTTGTCACCGCCATGGGTGTCGTCCAGGAGAAGAAACGCCTCAACTTCGCCGTCCAGAACATCAACGCCGACGCGCTCAACGAGAGCCAGAACTCCAACTTTGTCAACTCGTTGCAGGGTAAGATTGCCGGTGTGTCGGTCACGAATGCAGGTGGTTCGCCTAACTCGGGCAGCCAAATCATTATCCGTGGTATCTCGTCTATCAATACTTCGCAGTCCAATGAGCCTTTGTTTATCTTGGACGGTGTGCCCGTCAGCGGAGGTGCTTCCTCGGCTGCGGACATCAACCCCAATGATATTGAGAATGTCACCGTGCTCAAGGGCGCAGCGGCTGCGGCTCTGTATGGTCAGGATGCTGCCAACGGTGTCATCATGATTACCACCAAGCAGGGCGAGGTTGGCAAAATCAAAGTGCAGGCCAACGGCAGTTGGCAGTGGGACACCCCCACGCGCCTGCCCCAGTTGCAGACCACCTATATGCCCGGTGCCAACGGCTTCTACAAAGAGAAGACCACCGGCGGTTGGGGACCTATGCTCAACGAGGGTGACGAGGTGTACAACAACGTGCAGAATTTCTTCCGCACGGGCTTCTATCATAAGTATGATTTCTCTGTCACCGGTGGTACCGAGAAGTTCCAGGCGTATGCTTCGGCGAACTGGTCCAAGGCGGACGGTATCATCCACGAGGACTACAAGCAGAAGTTCGGTGCCCTCATCAAGGCTTCCTATACGCCTGCCAAGTGGGTGACTATTGCTATGAACGTGAATGTTACGGACAGCAAGGCGCACTCTATCAGCGAGGTATCTTCCGCTTTGAGTACGGTGTACGGCTGGCCTATCAACGATGATATTACCGACTACCAGCGCGACGACGGCTTCCCGCGTTTCCTCTATCTGAGCGATACCAAGAAGTACAACTCGCCTATGAGTCCGCTTTATCGTATTCACAACGACCAAGGGGTGAGCAAGAGCACACGTAATGTCATCAATGGTAGCATTACTTTCAAGCCCGTCAAGAACCTGCAGATTGTAGGTCGTGTCAGTTACGATATCACCTCGTCTTCTTCCGACGGCTACACCGTGCCCCGTTGGGACGATAGTTACGTAGTGCAATCCTATGCTAAGCCCAAAGAACCTAAAGAGGGTTCTGATGCCTCTGTTATGAATGAGTATTACGAAAAGTTAAAACTCTACAATCAGTATATGCAATACCTTTCTTCTAAAGAATATACTGAAGGGTATGTGCTGACTACGGATGATATTACCAATATGAGCAAGAGCCTTCTTGGTTCCTACACTGCATCGTCCGGTCGCAGCCAGTTGTTCACGGCAGGGGCAAATATCAGTTACAAGGTCGAGTTGCCCAAGGATTTCTCCATTGACCTCATGGCAGGTACCGAACTCAAGATGTCGGAGGGCTTCTCGATGACCAACAAGGGATACGATTTCATTATCCCGGGCACCTATAGTCTTTCCAATACCAACTCGCAGGAGGTTTATCTTACCGACCGCACCGCTACCCATAGTGGCAGGAATCGTTTTGGTTACTTTGGCGAGATTCGTGGCGACTACAAGGGCTTGGCTTCCCTCTCTGTTACAGGGCGTTGGGACTGGTCTTCCACTATCAATGCGAACCCCTTCTTCTATCCTTCTGTCACGGCTGGTATTATCCTTTCCGAGTTGATTCCGGGGCTCAACGAGACCAAGGACAACTGGTTCTCGTATTGGAAACTGCGTGGTAACTACGCTGTCGTAGGTAAGGACGCGCCAGCATACCTCTATGACCGTCGTTTCAAGCAGTTCGCCACCTACCCCGATGGTGGCTATGGTATCGACCCTACCGCATCGTCTGCTGCGCGTGACCTCGCGCCGGAAATGTCCTACTCGTGGGAAATCGGTATGGACCTGCGTCTCTTCGACAGCCGTACCCGTCTCGATATAGCCTACTACTCCACCAAGGTGGACAACCAAATCGTCACCGTGCGTGTGTCGCCGTCTTCGGGATATATCCTTCAGACGCGTAACGAGGGTGCTATCCGCAACCAGGGCGTCGAGTTCACGTTGGAGCAGGATGTGATTCGTCAGAAGAATGTCAACTGGACCCTCGGACTTAATTTTGGTCTCAACCGTGGTTCGGTAGTCAGTCTGCCCGAGAACGTGTCGGAGATTACCAACCAGCAGTATGGCGATGTCTTTACTTCGGCATACCTCGGCGGTTCTACCACCGCCCTCACGGGTAAGGATTATGTCCGCAATAGCGACGGACAGGTGGTTGTGGACGAAAACGGCTACCCGAAGATTGACCCGAACAAGAACAAACTTATTGGCAACCGTGAGGCAAAATGCAGCATGGGTCTCACCAGCAACCTTAGTGTTTATGGTGTGCAGTTCTCTTTCTTGTTCGATGGCCGTGTAGGAGGCGATGTGCTCAATGTCACGGGACGTAATCTTATTTCTAATGGCAACTCCAAGATGCTGGAGCAGTATCGTGGTCGCCAGGTGGTGTTCGATGGTGTCACCGAGCATACGGATGCCGATGGCAATACCTATTACGAGCAGAATACCAAGCCTATCACGCTGGATTATACCACGATTACCAACTATTTCTACAATGTATCCAGCAACTTTGTGGAGGATGGTTCCTATCTGCGTCTCAGTTATGTCACGCTGGGTTACGACTTCGCACGCCTTATGAAGCAGCAGAAGTTCTTCAAGTCGCTGAAACTCAACTTTACGTGCAACAATGTCTTCCTGCTTACCAAATACACGGGTACCGACCCTGTCTGCAACGCTTCTACTTCGGCATTGGGTACGGGTTCGGCAGGTATCGACAACAGCCCTGTGCCTAGCACACGTAGTTACAACATCAGTCTCTCGGCTTCATTCTAAACCATGTAATTTATTGTGATATGAAAAAGATAGTTTCTATACTTCCTGCTTTGTTGGCAGCCCTGCTGCTTACAGGGTGCGAGGATTTCTTGGATGTTAACAAGAGCAAAGATGCTGCCATCACCACTTCGGTGGATCAGGTACTGCCGGTGGCTTGTTTCTATGCTTCGCAGATATGCTACGACCATGCAGAGTACAATGTCTATCTCAGCCAGGCGCTCACTACGGGCGGCAAGAGCCAGACAGGTGTGTACCCGTATAGTCAGGGCTGGGAGTTCTTGGGCGTGAACCGTCACCCGATGTGGCGCCGCCATTTCTACGACTTGGGGGCTAATATCAACAAGATGAACGAGATTGCCGAGGCAAACGGCAACCGCAATGCCATACTTATTGGTCGTACCATCATGCTGGCTTCTACGCTCTACACCACTGATGCGTTTGGCGACATGCCGCGCTCGGAGGCGTATCAGGCTACCTCGCCTAAGTACGACACGCAGGCGGAGATTTACGATTGGATGTTTGCCGAGGCAGACGAGTTGGTCTCGCTCTATGAGGACCCCGAGTGGGTCAATTGCCCTACCAACCTGCCTATCTCTGCAAAGATGGACCGTATCTATGGTGGCAACTTGAAGAAGTGGGAACTCTATGCCAAAGCGATTCGCTGCCGTCTGTGGTTGCGCAAACTGCCCAACTGGGACAATACTTCGGCTAACTGCCAGAAGATAGTAGCCATGGTGGACGATGTGCTCAACAATGCGGACTGGGAGGAACCCCGCTATCACTACGATGGAGGTAAGACCGAGCAGAACTGTCCGTGGGGACCCTACGCACCGGTCATCAACTCATGGGAGAGCCGCGCTAACCGGTTGGCTTCTTCTATCCCGACGGCGTTCTTTGCTAAGGCTATTTTGGGCGCTTACAGTACCTATCGTTCCGACCGTGGCTATGCTCTCGACCCGCGTGCCGAGAAAATAATGACTCCGCGTGAAGATGCTTCCAAGAAGAAAGCCATCATTTATCTGGAGAGCAACATAGGTATGGACAACTCGATGAAAACTACCTACTATCCCGACCTCTATGCTACGGATGCTCTTACCAATCCTTATACACAAAATACGGGCTACATCGCTCTCATCACTGACGAGGAACTGATGTTTATTAAGGCGGAAGCGCAGTATTGGGCAGGTGACAAGACGGGGGCTTACAATACGACCAAAGAGGCTACCATTCACAATATGGAGCGTTATGGTGTGATAGAGTCGGCACTTATTGACGGAACTTATGCCAAGAATCAGTACTATCGTTTCTTCAACATTAAGTTACCAGGGGCAAATACGTTCACTATTGCGGATTTGATGCAGCAGAAATATGTGGCTATGTATCTGCAGCCGGAGCAGTGGACCGACCTTCGCCGCTACAACTATAGTTCCAAAACCAACGGTATTCAGTACGACAATACGTATGTTTATACAGTGCAGCATGTGCATAATGGTGCTAACAAGGGTTTCAAGGCAGACTCGGTGAATTTTGACCAGGAGTACTCATTGCGCCGCCCGTACAACCTCTACGAGGCATATTGGTGCAATGCCGAGGACTACGGCACCAACGCCGAGTTGTCCCCCAACGCATGGGTGGCACGCTTGAATGCCGACACCGAGACCGAGACCAAGTACAACAAAGGCGAACTCGACCGTATCGGCTACTACACCACCAATGCACAAGGTGAGAAGATTTTGGATTACAATGTGCTCAAACGCCGTATGATTTGGGCATACAACACCGGCGGGAAAGCGCAGTGCGCCGACCCCACACCGTGGAAGTAATGGTGCGGTGTATCATGATTAACAGAGCATTTTAACTAACAAGGATATGAAATCAGTATATAAAATCATAGCATTATCACTATTGGTGGTGGGCGCGTCCGCTTGTGCCAAGCACGATTTCTTGGATGAAGATACCATTACGGGTAAGGTAGGTCCCGAAGCCTATTGGGAAATCAAGAGTTCCGCCATCACGGCAGGCGACAGTATGCAGTTCACGGCGCAGTACTACTCGTCGAAGGCCGCTATCGATCATTCCGAGGCGTGGTACAACATCGATGAGAAAGTGGAATACACGGTCATCTGCCCGTGGGTAACCACGTTCTCCTATTCCAAGACTTCCAACACCACGGAGCATAAGCGTATATCGCAGTTCATTACACGCTATGCACATAGCGAGGATTTTTGGAGTGATTCTCTCCATGCTTATACCTTCACGGGATATTTCCCTGTCAGCCGTACCTTGTCGCCTGTGGTGTGGAATCACCCCTCCGACTACGATGCGGATAAGATGGAGTCGTATTTTGGTAAGGAGTTTATGCAGTCTTTCCGCGATGAGTTGCGCCCCAAGATGCAGTTCGCTGACTATCGGAATATGTTCACGGGATTGGCATTGATGGAAGATTTCAAGCAATACACAGACTCGGCACTCGACCCCAATGCGGGCGAAGGCGTTTTTGCGTATTTCTTCCCAAAGGATGCGGCAGGCAATGTGCAGCAGTGGGTCTTGGACTCTATGGAGGTGTATTGGAACAAGGTTTCTTTTGGTGACTTGATTTTCAATGCAGGTAACAACTACTATGATGTGGACTACAAACGCTCCTATATCATCAATGCCGAACTGCGTGTCTTTGATGAGGTAGGTACCTATAGTAAGACAATATCCAAGGAAATAACTATCAACTAATCGGAGTTTATATCTATGAGACGTAATATAATTCATTTTGCCATGTTGGCACTTCTGCCTCTGTTGGCAGTTTCGTGTGTGGACAATATCCCTGCTGAGGAGACTTTGCCGTCCGATGCAGTCTCGTTCGAGTACCGTTGTACGGATGCCAAGTACCCGTTGGACTACTACGTAGGTTCTACTATTCTATTCTCCAGTACTTCGCCTACCGAGGGCGAGATGACATGGGACTTCGGCGATGGCACAGAGGCTGTCATTCGTGCCAATGGCACGGACACCGTTACGCACTTCTTCGAGACGGCAGGCACCTACAATGTCAAACTCACTATTGCCGGTCTGTCCCGCTCACAGGTTATTATGGTTTCGGACATCAAACCGCTTTTGAGTCTGAATCCGATAGAGGATGAGGTCTGCGAGGTTAGCAAGACCAAAGTGTCTTTTGCTTTGGAGTTGCCCAACCCACGTAATCTCAGCACGGAGTACTTGTGGATACTGCCCGAGGGAACCAAGAATGTGGCGGGAGATACCATTCTGACATGCACTGACACGCTCCCGGGTGACCTCATTTTCTCCAATGTGGGCTCGCAGACGGTACGCCTGCAGGTCAAGTTGGGTGGTCGCTTGTTGGAAGAAGGCATTATGAATGTGCAAGTGGGCTACAACAAGCCTGTGCCTACCCTCTATTATGCGGAAGTTGGTGGACACCTTATGGCATACAAACTAATCGATGATGCTCCCGAGGGGATGAAGAATATGCCTTTCGACTTGGGTATATCTTCGGGACAACATGCTTTCAACCTCTTGTTTCATAATTCGCTTCTTTATATGTTGGATTGTGGTAAGCAGTTCTATTATGTAAATGATGAGGACAAGGTGTTGGGTGACGGGCGTATATTGGTTATATCAAAAGATGGCAAGACGGTGGAGACGATGATTACCAACGCTGGTCAAGCCGCTTTCGACGACCCATTCTATGGCTATATTGAGGGCGATTACCTCTACTATGCTAACCGTAATACGGGAATTATCAAAGTCAAATTGAGAGACCGCAACAAGGTCTATAGTGAAACGGAATATCCGTATTATGTGCAGCATACCACATTAGGGTACTATGGTAATGGCTGGAACTATGGTTGCATAGGTGGTATGTTCGGTAAGGCGGAGGATGTATGGCATTGGTGTAAGTTTTACAACGGTACGGGTATTTTCCGCTTTACGGATGATGACATCTTGCCTGCTCCTATTGCGGGGGGGGAAGGTACTCCACCTGCATCAGGCATTTGGTTGGGTGGTACATTGTGGCCGAAATCTTATGCCTACAACCAAAATAAGGGAAAGTATTGCTTTACACTGATGGGAGCGGGAGTGTCAGGATTTTATGTGGCATCGGCATCTGAAATCGAAGCCGTAGGCTCTTCTTCCAAGAATGTTCTGCCTTATATGAAGAAGTACAATGGTTTGGGCTTTGAGGCAAACCTTACGGGTACGCCGGCGGCTATTGAAGGTACTTCTTCCGAGGGCGTGGGTATATGCCAGATAACTTTGGACAAGGCTACCGGCAATGCATACTTTGGCTACCGCAACAATTTTATCTCCTCGGCAAGCAGCGCGTCCAATGCACCATCGGGTATCTATCGCTACAATGCGAGTACCGATGCTATTGAGCAGGTCTTGGCAGGACCGCTTGTGTATGGTATGACTATCAATCCTACGCCGTCTAAGTTGTTCTAAACGGCGTGGCAGGTAAACGATATGTATCAGAAATTCTTGCATAATTCATGGCTCACTCGCATAGCATATATGTTGTGCGGGTTAGTCGTTTCCGTATCTTTGATAGCGCAACCCAAACGTGAGTTCCGTGCAGCGTGGCTGACTACGGTATGGGCTATCGACTGGCCTACCACATGGGGACAAGCCACAGCCTCTGCTGCTGCCAAGCAGCAGCAGGAATTGTATGCCATAGTGGACTCCCTGGCTGCCGCCAACATGAACGCGGTATTCTTCCAGGTGCGCGGTTTCTCCGATGCAATGTACCAATCCAAATATGAGCCTTGGAGCCAATACCTCACGGGTACACGTGGTCAGGCTCCGTCCTACGATCCGTTGCAGACGCTCATTGAGTATGCACATCACAAAGGCATTGAGGTGCACGCGTGGATGAACCCGTATCGCTATGCTACATCCGATGCTACGTATGGTAAGGGGGAGAATGATTATGCCAACACCCATCCTGAGTGGCTGGTGAATTGCGGAGGCATCACGATTCTCAATCCTTGCTTGCCCGAGGTACGCGAGCGTATTGCCGCGGTAGTGGCGGATGTGGTGCGCAATTATGATGTGGACGGCATTATCTTCGACGACTATTTCTACCAGTCGGGCTACCAAAATAGTTACGACGATGCTTACTATACCAATAGTGGCACCACACTTAGCCGTGCCGATTGGCGTAGGGAGCAGGTCAATACGATGGTGGCACAGGTGCGCGACTCTATCAAGACGCTCAAGCCGTATGTCTCTTTTGGAATTGGTCCCGCAGGTGTGGCAGGTGTGGCAAATACCTCGGCATCTGTTTACGGAGTAGAACCCTGTCCGGTGGGCAGTGATTGGCAGTACAATGGTATTTATTCTGACCCGCTGGCATGGTACGACCGCCATCTCATTGACTATATGGCTCCCCAGTGTTATTGGAAAATTGGTTCGGGCAACGATTATGCCCGCCTCTCCGAGTGGTGGTCCAAGATGGCATGCCTTTTCGGGCGACACCTCTATGTCAGTGAGGACCTTAGTAATCTCATCAAGGATGCTACACCTGTCTCGGGCAGCAAGTTCCACGCGGACGAAATAGCCAATCAGATGTGGCTCAATCGCGAATATGACCGTCTTGACGCTCCTGGCTGTGCGTGGTATTCGCTCAAGACAGGGCTGCAGACCGAAGGGTATATACGGCATATTCGCAACCATGTCAATCAGCATCCTGCTCTTGTGCCGCAGAAACTATGGCACCATACCGGGGAGAGCATCTATGTGCGCAATATCGCTCAATCAGGCAACTTGCTCTCTTGGACTGCTCCTGCGGGTAATCTGCGCTATGCAGTCTATGCCATTCCTGCCGCTGAAGTAGGGCAGCATGGCGCAGTAGGCAGTAGTCGCAATCTGTTGGGTACCACATACAGCCCGTCTTTTGTGCTGCCTGCGGATGCGGATGGCATTCTTGCTGTGGCGGTCCTTGACCGTTATGGCAACGAATACCCTGCGCGCACGATAGATAACACCACGTGGGGTACATCAGTGGCTGCAGGATTGGCATATCCTGCCGAGGGGGCACAACCGTTGTTACCATGCTACTTCTCATGGCACCCTGCGGCACATGCAGATTCGTATTTTTTCCAACTATCCAAATCGGCAGATTTCTCTACTATTGATTATGAGTACGAGACTATCGATACCACATTCTTTGTAGGCAAAGTCTATTGGCTGCAGCCGGAGACTACCTACTATTGGCGTATTCGTACCCGCTCTGTCAATTGTACGGACACCTATTCGGCAATCCAGTCGTTCTCGGGGTCGTTCTTCCATATTGTGTCACCGGCAGAGGAAGATCGCGACTGCTCTTTGACTCCGACTATTGTCTGTGATAGTGTAGCAACGCCGCAAGCGGAATACACATTCGAGGTGGCTACGGCTAATTCTTTTGATAAGAAAACGATTGTGTTTACAGGAGTATCACCCTATCCGCGCATCATCGTAGCGGATTCCCTGTTGCAGGCATCGTCATACTACTTTGTGCGTGCTACGGTGCATTTCAATGGGGTATCTGCCCAATCGGACATCATCCGCTTCCGCACATTGGCATTGGATGTGCCTGTACCGGTAATCGTCAGTCCGCAAGATGGGGACACCATCCGCGCCACATCGCTTACCGTGGAGTGGCAGCAACAGTTGTCTTCAGGTTTCCGTGTCGAACTATCCACATCCGAGAATTTCCCGAGCCGCAATACCACGATAGCCAAAACGGACCAATACACATTCTCACACACCTATACGTCGCTCACGGAAGGTCTGCGCTATATCCGTGTCAAGGCGGTGGCGGACGAAGGCTATACCGACCCGTCGGAGGTGGTGAAGGTCTATATTCTTACCTCCACAGCGGTGGATAATGTGTCGGTTGCTGACTCTAAGAAAGCCTGCAAAGTAGTAGAGAACGGGCAGATATACATCCTCCGTGATGGGGTGAAGTATAGTTTATTAGGAAATAGAGTGAACTAACAAAACCAATTTATATATTAACTTTAAACTTAAAACATTATGAAGAAATTATTTTCTTTAGTTGCTGCTCTCGTATTGGCAGTCGGAATGTTTGCCGCAGACATTGTGGGTCCGATTGCAGGTACATTGACAAAGCAAGGCGCGACATTGGCTACTGGTTTGACAGTCAATGACAACCGTGGCGGTTTCATCGTCAACAACGATGGCGTTTTTTTCTGTAACCAAACAACAGGTAAACTTAAGAAAGCCGACCTCGCTCTCACGGCGATTGCTGATGCTGACACCATTGGCAAAGGGCTTTTTATGGATGAAGACGAGACTGGTAACAAAGTTATTTGGGTGTGGACTGTTGGTAGTACAAAGAATGCTTATGCACAGGTTTATGGTCCTCAGAATCAATTGCTCCGTGTAGATACATTGGGCATTTTGGCTCGTACCGATTTTACACGTGCGGCTGGTAATTTTGTAACGGGGCGTGGTGCGTATTTTGCACATGGAAATGGTTTGCAAAAAATGCTTCGCTACAATCTTGTAGATGGTAAAGTTACAACCGTGGATACCATTGCTCTTCCATTTGCTGGTGGTGGACCGAACCCGATATCTGTGCTTGATGTGGACCATTTTACGGCTCATGGTCGTGGTGCTGGTGTGGCTTTGATAGACATGAGTGGAGAAACACCGGTTGTTACCAATATGCCATACTTTACTCAGACTGGCACATTCTGCTCAACGGCTGGCGCTACTATCTTCAAGTTGGCTGGTCATACGTTGATTGCTATGGGTACTTATCCTGTACAAGGTTATAAGGGCTCGTTTGCAATCTATGATGTTACAGATCCTGCTGCTCCTTACGTGATTGCAGAGGATAAAGAGGCTGCTGGCACGGCTTCTATGAACTCAACTGCAACTTTCCGTGTCATTGTGGATGGAGATGTTGCTACAATTTATGAGTACGCTAGTTATGCAGTTCGTAAATATACGCTTACTGTGGCTCCCGCTTGCTTTATGAAACAAGGCAACGAGGGTGCTGAGTGGGAATCTATGACCGCAGGTGAGAATGGTATCTTTACCTTGGAGGGTATCTATGCTGCTGATAGCCTGTGGATAAACGGTTCCGCAGCAGACGAAGGTGCTACCTTGTACAAAAAGGCAGACATCACCTACAATGGTACTGTGCTCGTAAAGGACACGGTTAAGTTTACCTATGATGGCGTAAACAAGAAAATGACCATTGATTCACTGGGTCACTTTATTCCTACATTGACATTCAATGTAAATATCCCTGAGGGCACTCCTTCGTGCTTTATCTATGGTAACTTTACCAACAAATCTTTCATCCGTATGAAGAAACTTACGGACCGCGATTATACTTATACGTATCGTGCAGAGGATGCTCTTGCAGAAAGCGTTAAGTATCTGTATGCAGCCGGTGAGGGTGATGCTTACTTGGAAGACTTGGCTGCAGAGCGCACATATATGGAGAAAGATACCGTTCTCAAATTTAAGGCTGTTCCTGTGGCACAGAAGATTGAGTACGAACTCAATGGTGGTGTCACCAACGACTATGGATGGACATCCAAGGGTGCTGTGGCTATGGAAATCCAAAATGCGTTCAATGCGGCTACTGGTGCAAAGAAGGAGTTTGTGAAAATGGAGGATGGCAAGTACTACTACATGATTGGCGAAAATTGGGTGGAAGAGTCCGCAGCTGCCGGTCAGGCTTGTACGGTTACGGGCTTCTTGCAGAATGTAACTTACAATGAGAAGAACTACCTGAAGACTGTCATTGAGACCACAGAGGCTGCTAAACTTGGTTGGCTGAAAGATGTGATGGTTGCTGCTCGTACGGCTGCAGAATTGAGTGTGGCTGATGCTGATATGGTAGAGAACACATATCGTAAAGAACTTTCAGCATTCTTGCTTTGCTCGCCGGCAGAGACCAGTTGGCCTGCTGCTCCGAGTTATGCCATCGCCGGTCAGGCTGAATCGTTTATGCCGATTTGGAAACATGGATTCGTTAATCCTGAAAGTGTAAATGCAGAGTTTACTCTCAATGCGCCTTACAAGGCAGGCTTCACATTTGACGGTTGGTACACCACGGCTGATTTCTCGGGTGACAAGGTAACGAAGATCGATCCTAAGACGGCTTCTGGCAAACTCTATGCAAAGTGGATTGAGTATATTCCTACAATTGCGGAGGTAGTTGCTTTGGCTGACGAGACAGAAACCAATGTCTCTGGTATTGTTAACTATATCCAAGGCAAGAATATCTATATCCAAGACGCTACGGGTGGTATTCTTGTGTTCACATCTGCTGATCCTACTTGCAAAGTTGGTCAAAAGATTGTCGCTAAGGGCGTAAAGACCGTTTATGGTGGTGCTCCTGAGGTAAAGAACGCAGAGGTCGCTTCTGCAGAAGATGCAGAGGTATATGCTCCTGTTAAGTTTGAGACTCTTAGTGCTTTGACTGCAGAACCTCTTAAATATTTTGCACAGCGTGTAAGTATTTCTGGTGTGAAGATAGTTTCTTACGATAGTTACAAGAATCCTTTCGTAACGGATGGCACAGATACCATACAGTGCTACCGTATGAGTCTTGATGAAACTCAATTCCCAATAGGCACAAAGGTTACCATTACTGCTGTAGCAGGATATTTCAACAAGTTCCAGTTCGTAGGTGATGTTGCTGGCATTGAGAAAGTGGTTGTAGGTAAGAAAGATTCGTATGCATATCCCGCTCGTGGTGAGAATGGTGAATATACATTGGAGAACAATTGGGTAATTTCCAACATTGAGGACAACTTTGAGGCTAACAAGCCCGGTCCTACCGACAATGTTCGTGGTATGGCCGCTAAGGATGGCAAGATGTATTTCATCAACCGTGCTAATGCTTCTATCACTGTTGTTGATGGTGCAACAGGCAATATGTTGGATCCTATTGCAATCAAGGGAGAACATTTGTTCGAGGTTGCTGACTCTACAGGCAAATGGTCTGCTGCTGTAACCCTTGCTTACAATGACATCAAGTTCGATGGCGCAGGCAACTGCTTGATTGGCTGCTGCACGGGTACCAATAGTTGGTTCTTTGTTTACAAGGTGGATTTGACTACGGGTGAGGCTACGGAATTGGTAAAAGAGCACCTCTATAGCAATCCTAACTTCAAGGACAACGGTTTCCGTTTTGATGCATTCGGCGTATATGGTGATGTAAACAATAGTGCTATCATCATGGCTACTGATGCCAATAGTTTCAATGCTTACAAGTGGGACATAACCAATGGTAAGGCTGCTAACGCAGAGGAAATCATCTGCACTATCGATCCTAAGACCGACCAATCGTTGCTTATCGCAGACGGAGCACTCTCTGTAGCAAGTTTCGGTACTGCTCCTCAGACTTTCCCTGTTAGTGAGGACTTGTTCTATGTGGACGGTTGGAGCACACTGCCTATGCTGTTCGATATGTCAGGTTCATTGAAGGACGATTTCGTTAATAGCCCGAAGGGTGTGGCTGTTGTTAACAACGAGGGCGACACCTGCAAGATGAACACGGGTCACAATGGTTTGGTTGAGTTCCAGGTAGGTGACGAGTACTTCCTCTTGATGGCTGCTACCAACACCGTAGGTACTCCTACTTCTGCTTTCGCTCTCTACAAGTTTGCTGACGAGGCTAAAGAGTTCGCAGGCCTGGAGCCTATGTGGTACTTCCCTGCTAACGGTATGGGTGCTGCCACCAACGGTTGCCGTACCGCAGTTCCTTCTGTAGAGGTGAATGGCAATGTGGCTACGCTCTACATCTATGCTAACAACAACGGCTACGCTGTTTATACCTTCACGGGTAAAGAGGGCACTGGCGTTGACAACATTGATGCAGTGAAGATTGAGGCTAAGAAGGTGGTTGAGAACGGTCAAATCTATATCATCAAGAATGGCGTGAAGTACACCGTACTTGGTGCTGTGGCTAAGTGATTCATTGTCAGCCAATCAATAAGTAGTGAGTAATCACTAACATACCAAGGCAGGGCGATACCTGTGTGTCGCCCTGCCTTTTCTTTCCTCTACTGCTATCCACGAAGAAATTAATGGCTAATTCGTGGTTAATTATATGTTCCTTTGTTTTTAATGGGGCTTTTAATGGCTTTAATGGAGCAAATTAACGGACCATTGACGGAGAATGTCATTATCTGGGAATTAATGGTTAATTCGTGGAAATTAATGTTTTATTAGTCCGATTAACGGGGAATTTTGATGGGTTTTAGTGGTCTTTAATGGAGAAAGTATGAAGTGGAATTTTTATGGGTCTTTAATGGGCATTAATGGAGAATGTCGTTATTGGGGAATTAATGGCTAATTCACGGGTAATTATATGTTCTTCTGTATTTTATGGGTCTTTTGTGGGCTTTAATGGCGCAGGGAAATCGTACATAACGGAAAATGTCCAAATAAATCGTACATTGTAAATTCGTAAATCGTACATGGCGTATATTAAAGTTGTTAAGTATTTGTGTTTTGCCTGTAGTTTTTACCCCTTTTTTGCGTTATATATATAGAACGATATCGATACTATGAAACGTCTTATTCTTTTTGTCTTTTCATGTTTAATGGGCATGATGGCGCATGCCGTCTCGCTCAATGGGGTGGAATACACGATTGACACCCTTTCTATGTTTCCTGCTGGTCCTGGTGCTACGTACTACGAACTGCGTATGTTGCGTGCCGACCACAAGGCGGGGCGGTTGGACTGCTGGTTGATGACGGTGGATACTAAGAATCCATACGTGGCAATCGAGCAGATAATGGGCAAAGATGCTGTGATTGGTGTGGAACGCCCGTCGGCTATGGCTCAGCGCAAGACCACCGAAACCAAAATCTTTTATGGCGGCACCAACGGTGACTTTTTTGCCACCAAGGGCGATATAGGTTGCCCTACGGGTTTCACCGTCATCAATAATGAGTTTGCTTATGTACCCAATAGCCATGGCGCACGCCGTCTGGGTGCTGTGGATGAGAAGATGCTGGGCGCGATAGGTAGCGTGGCATCCTTCTCGGCGAAGGCTATACTGGGATTGGATACAATGAAAATCAAGCGCGTCAACTACACACGCGGCGAAAACGAGTTGGTGCTCTACAACCGCCACAATGCGGCCTCCACGCTGACCAACGACTATGGCACTGAACTCCTGTGCGAGTTGGCAGAGGGTGAGACGTGGCATACCAACTGTACGGTACATGCCGTTGTGAAGTCGGTGGCTGCAAACAAAGGTAATACCGCCATCGGCGACGGGCAGGTGGTGCTGTCAGGTCATGGCACCATGGCGGAGCATCTGAACAAAGCCAATGTGGGCGATACCATTACTATTAAGATGTCATTTAAGATTGATGGTGTCAAGCAGAATATCAGCCAATGCATAGCGGGTGACAACTACGCCTTGATTGTGGACAATGGGCAGGTGGAGCAGTCCAACTTCTGGAATGAGTTGCACCCTCGCACGGCTTTCGGACATAGTGAGCAGGGCGATACGATACTGTTCCTTGTAGTGGACGGACGCGGTGTGAGCAACGGGTGCACTACCAAGGTGCTGGGTGAGATTATTCACTACTATGGTGCTTACAAAGCAGTAAACTGGGACGGAGGTGGCAGCAGTTGCCTTTATATCCGTCCGTTTGGTGAGGTCAATAATGGTTCCGACGGCTCGGAACGCGCGGTAGCAAATGGTATGTTCGCCGTAGCCAATGTACCGGAGGCGGACAACACCATAGCAGCCATCGCACCTTATATGCCCATCTACTCTTTGCCGCGTTATGGCGTAGCAGCACCCAAGTTCTTGGGCTACAACCGGTATGGCGTCTTAATCGACACCGATGTGCAGGGCGTACAACTCAGTTGCGCTCCCGAAGTGGGCGAGATACTGTCCGACGGACGTTTCCTCGCGTCAGGGGAAAATGGCGGTGCGTTGCATGCTGCGTTGGGCGACATCACTACTGACCTCACGGTGCGTCTCGTCACCTCAGCACCTATAGCCATTCGTTTGGACTCTGTGCTGTGTGACGACAAGCACCCTTATACCGTGGAAGTGCAGAGTACCATTGGCAATAGCACCATTTCTCTTTTGGCAGACGCGCTCTCATGGACCTCGTCCGACCCGTCAGTAGCCACAGTGAATGCATCAGGCGAGGTGACGGGCATAAAGAATGGTTATGCTGAGATTATTGGTGAGTTAGGTGATTTCCGCGATACCCTGTTGGTACATGTGGAGATTCCTACCGCGCACATAATGATGTGGGATGATTTCCGTGCTACGGATACATGGGCACTCAAGTGCCCTTCTACCTACAATCCTCAGTGGATAGTGCCGGAAAGCGGAACAACACCGGTGGACGTGCAGTTTACTTACAAGAATGGGCGTGAACGTTATATTCGGCTGTCCAAAGACTCTGTGCTGTACTCCCTGCTGGATACGATTTGCTTTGTATATGCCACGGATGCTTTGGTAGAAAACTTCTACCTCTCTATCCGTGCTAACAACGAGTTGCACGCGCAGAATATCACTATCACTCCTGTCGCAGAGACTGGTAATGATGTGGTCACCAACATCGCAGTAAAGGATTATTTCGGCACGGACGTGGCAATCTTCCCATTGCACATGGAGTGCATCAATTTCTCCTTGAAGTCTGCTACTTCAGCAGGAGCACACCATCTATGGCTCCGTGGTATATCGCTGATATATGGCGATGCTACGCAGAGTGGAGTGGATGATGTGGAAATCATGGATAGTGCAACGGTGACTAAAGTGCTGCAAAACGGTACTATGTATATCCTGCGCAATGGCGTACGATACTCCGTGCAGGGACAAGTCGTAAATTGATAGTAATGTCAGTAATAATATCAGTTCAGCGCAGTTGTATTGTTGACTTTTATGGGTAATGTATGATAATACGGCGTAGCCGTCCGTTATTAGAGTTATTAGAAGTATGAAACGTATAGTTCTTTTTCTTGTTTTGGCTTGCTTGTCCGTAGTCTCTGTTATGGCGGTTACGCTAGGCGGTGTCGCTTATGACATGGATACGCTCTCGCACTACCAGGCAGGTCCTGGCACATGGTACACGCAAGTGCGTATGTACCAGTCTGGTACTACGCAGAACCGCCGTGATGTCTATATCCTGCAGGTGGACCGTCGCAACCCGTATGTGTCTGTGCAGACCGTTTTGAGTAATGACTCTTTGGAGAAGGGCGAATGTCCGTCCGAGATGGCGAAGCGCAAATCCCAACCGGGCAAACGCTACTTTGCCGGTACCAATGGCGACTGGTGGTCCACCACCCGTCCTGGTGTGCCGGAAGGTGCTTTCGTCACGGAGAACACCATTGCCATCACACCTTGGAACGGGCGCGCCACACTCGCCATGTGCGCTATTGACCAACATGATAGTCTCTATTTCGGGCACGACTTCTTTACGGATGTACTGCTCTGTACTGCCACTGACACGGTACGTTGCAGCCATGTCAACGACATTCGCTATGAGAACGAGTTGGTGCTCTACAACGCCTACAACGGGCATTGTACGCATACCGACAATAGCGGTACCGAAGTACTGTGCCGCATTGACCCCGCTACTCCGTGGGGAACCAACACCATCATGCGCGCCGAGGTACTACGCGTCGAAGCGGGCAAGGGCAACATGCGCATCGAAGACGGTTGCTTTGTTCTCTCTGCCCGTGATGGTATGCAGCAGCACCTGCAGGCACTTACTGTTGGTCAACAGATAGAGTTGCACATATCCACCTCTATCAATGGTATATACGCTGACTTCAAGGCTGCCCTTGGCGGACAGGACCGCACCTTTATGCTGGTCAATGGCGTGGTGGACAACAACTGGGATGAGCGTCACCCCCGTACGGGACTTGGTTTCTCCCTCACGGGCGATACTGTCATTCACTGCGTAGTGGATGGGCGTGGCAAGTCTGTGGGGGCTACCACGGGCGAGTTGGCGGAGATTATGCGGTTCTTTGGCGCCTACAATGCCATGAATATGGAGGGCGGAGGCTCCAGCAGTATGAACCTTGCCTTGCAGGGGGTGATGAATGTGCCCTCCGATGGGCACGAGCGTGCCGAGTCGCAGGGAATCTTTGCGGTCAGCAGTGCCCCCGACGATGATGTCATTTCGCGCATTGAGGCGTATGAACCTTATGTGCAGTTGCCCAAATATGGTGTATTGGCTCCTGCGTTCTTGGGCTATAACCAATACGATATGTTGCTTGATATCGATGTACAAGGTGTCCGGCTCAGTTGTGATGAGGCTGTCGGATATATTGATGCAGATGGGCATTATGTCTGTCTCGCTTCGGGCGATGTGCGAGCAACGAAAGATGGCATTGGCACCACCATTCATGTACAATTGGTGGACGAGGCTCCCATTGCTTTTCGCCTTGACTCTGTGATGCAGGATGGATTGCACCCGTACACCGTAGAGGTGGAGGCTATAGTGGGTACGCATATCATGGGTATTCGCTCCGATGCTCTCTCTTGGACTTCCTCGGCTCCGTCTGTGGCTGCTGTTAATGACGCAGGTGAAGTAATAGGATTGCAGAATGGCTATGCAGAGATTATAGGTGAGTTGGGAGATTTCCGTGACACCTTATTGGTGCATGTACAGATACCTACGGCACGTACCATGATGTGGGACGACTTCCGTACTCCTGATACGTGGACACTCAAGTGCCCTTCTACTTACAAACCGCAGTGGGTAGTCCCTGAGAGTGAAGACGCTCCTGTGGACTTGCAATTTACTTACAAGAACGGGCGGGAACGCTATATTCGTCTCTCGAAGAATGCACCCCTCTATTCTATGCCCGATACAATCCGCCTGGTGTACGCTACGGATGCTTTAGTGGAGAATTTCTACTTTTCTGTTCGTGCTGACAACGAATTGCATGCGCAGAATATCACTTTCAAACCCTCTGTGGAAGTTGGTACTGACAGGGTGGCGGACGTAGTGGTAAAGGATTTCTTTGGCACGGATGTCGCTATATTCCCGTTGCATTTCGAGTGCATCAATTTCTCGTTGCAATCTTCCACGCCGGCAGGTGCGCACCATTTTTGGCTCAAAGGCATATCCTTGCACTATGATGTGAATAATACCAGTGGCATGGAGCAGACGGTTGTAATGCCTGTCTCTTCATATACAATATGGCGCGACGGGCAGTTGTATATCGTTCGCAACGGTGTGTGGTATAATATGTTGGGAACAATAATCAAACAATAATAGTATGAAAAAGACAATCTCTTTGTTTTTAAGTATTATCTGTGTTCTCTCTATGGGTGCACAGATACGGGTAGTGAGCAACACCTCATTGGGCAAGGGCTACTACCCCCGCTTTGCCGATGAGGCTACCTTGACCTTTTTCGCCGAGGAGAGTGCTGCTTACGACCAGGTGGCAAGCGGTGATGAATTGCGTGTGGACAACAAGGATCTTACCCTCAATCTCTACCGCAATGGCATTAAAACTGTTCTCGCTCCTCATGGTACGGATGTCAATTATGTTTGGGCATCCTTGTCTCCGAACCAGAAGTACATTCTCTTCAATACCAAGCATGGCACGGCTGTTTGTGACCTCAACGGACGCGAGATTATCAACCTCGGTCAGGGCTTGGATGCGCCTGTATGGTATGGCAACGACTATATTGTAGGTATGAACGACTGCTCCGACAGTCACCAATACACGGCATCTTCCATTGTCATTGCTTCTGTGGATGGTAAGGTGCGCCAAACGCTCACCGACCCTGCCGAGTTCGGTATGTACCCTGCCGTGGACGCCAAGTCAGGGCGTATTGCTTACAATACGTTGGATGGTGATATTCACATGCTCCAACTCAACCTCACCGAGGAGCCTGTTCGACGTACTGCCCCTGCTCTCCGCCAGATGCAGAATAGTCGTGCACAGATGCGTGCCACGGCGCGCAAGCGTGCTGCAGCAGATGCCAAGCCTTCGGACTTCCGTATCTATATTAATCCTGGGCATGGTGGTTATACGGGCGATGACCGCAATATGGCTATCTACCCCTTTGCTTCGGGCGATACGCTCGGTTTTTGGGAGAGTACTTCCAACCTGCACAAGGGACTCAAACTCGATACCATGCTGCGTACACTCGGTTTCCAAACCAAGTTGTCGCGCGTGCTCAACCGTCAGATTGACGACCGTGCTCTCTCGGCTATCGTAGCGGAGGCGAATGCATGGGAGTCAGACTTTATGCTCTCTATCCACTCCAATGCGGGTAATCCGTCCAACTATATCCTCCAACTCTATGCGGGTATCGACTTGGATGATGCGCAAAAGACCTATCCTACCCCCACTCCTTGTTCCGATGAGAGTCGTGCTATCACTACCTTGTTGGGCAATATCCTTTACGAGAACGAGGTCACTTGTTGGTCACGCGAGCCTGTTATCTCTGGCGACAAGACGTTTGCACGCAAGATTATGGGATGGAGCAATGGCTATGGCGTGCTTCGCGGACTTACCGTACCGGGCACTATCTCCGAGGGCTGTATGCACGACTATATCCCCGAGACCTATCGTCTTATGAATATGGACTACAAGTGGCGCGAGTCGTTCTATTTCGCTCGTACGTTTATGGAGTATTTCTGCCATAGCGAACTGCCCTATGGTGCCATTGGTGGTCAGTTGCGTGATAGTTATCAGAAGCAGATTTCACCGGATATTCACCCGCGCCGTGGCTCGCGTGATGAGCTGCGCCCGCTCAACCGTGCTACCGTAGAGTTGTATCAAGACGGCAAACTTTTGCAGACTTATACCACCGATACACTCTACAATGGTTGCTATTTCTTCTGGAATTTGCAGCCTGGCAAATACGTAGTCAAGGGCAAAATGGACGGTTACTACGATTATTCTGATACATTGGATGTGGTCAACAACAAAATTGTTTACTCCAATATGCCTATGTCTATGCAGCGCCAGACGCCTCCCGAGGTGATTGCCTATACGCCTAAGGTGGAACTGACCGACAGCGTACAGGTATCTACCCAAATCACATTGTCTTTCAACTGGGATATGCGTGAGGACAGCACGGCAGCGGCGTTCTCCATCTCTCCTGCTGTGGACGGAACCATCACCTTTGAGGATGGCGCCCGCTCTATGCGTTTCACGCCTGCCACACGCTTCGAGCCGGGTGTCGAATACACGGTCACGCTTTCTACTCTGGCTTGCCACCCCGATGCCAACTGGCCCAATCACCTGAAAGAACCGTTTACCTTCAAGTTCCGCACACTCTATCGCGGGCATGTCAATATCGTGCAGACCTACCCCAAAGCAGGCGATACGGACATTCCTTTGCAGCCTTCATTCATCACATTCTTTGATGCTAACATTGTTGGTGCTGTGGCGAGCAAGAATGTGGCGGTTCTCGATACGGCTGGCAAAGCCATGAAAATCAATAGTCGTTCTTTCTCTCACAACAAGGCATCAAAGCAATATGGCTCTTCCACTTTCGAGTTGGTGGCTGCCTTGTCTCCGGAGTCGGATTACCGTTTGGTTTGGTATCCGGATGTGAAAGACGTGGAGGGTATT
Organism: uncultured Bacteroidales bacterium; assembly: GCA_934692905.1. Lineage (GTDB taxonomy): Bacteria > Bacteroidota > Bacteroidia > Bacteroidales > Paludibacteraceae > Colicola. The sequence goes on along the minus strand of CAKUUM010000025.1, from coordinate 2,102 downwards.
CTCCTTATGGATACGGTGGTCATTCCGTTCCGCACGGGCAAAGCCGTTGCATCGGATATACCTATTGTGAATGTCTTGGATACCGTCTTCTTCGAGGGCGATTTGGAGACCTCTGTTGGTACTGCTACGGCTTATGGCTTCCGCAACACCAATACGAAGGTCAACGGACAGGCGTCCAACCAAATCTATTATACTTTCACCGAACCGTCTGCAGAGGCAGTCTATACGGCTATGGACCCGTCTTTGGTGATAGGCAACAGCAATTCCCGTTTGGGTATGCAGGTGTTCTCCGACTATTCGTTCAATGATTTGTATGCGCGTTGGGCTGTAGCGGGTGATGTGCAATATACTAAGATTTGCACGCTCGACTATGCGGGTTGGAAGTTCTGCGAGGCGGATATGAGTACTCTTCCCGCAGGTGTGGACTATCAGTTCATGGGGTTGCGCTTGGTTCGCACGGCTGATTCCGAGAAGGCATCAGGCAGTTTCTATGTGGACGACCTCTCTGCGAAGTACGTGGAGCCCACAGGTGTGGAGGATATAGACGCAGCAGACGCAACCGATAAAAAGGTAATTAAAGACGGCTCCTTGTACATCTTGCACAATGGCAAAGTGTACAACGCCAACGGTGCCCTCGTCCGCTAACAACCGCTGACACTATGGTTGTGGCGTTCCATAGTGGTGTAAGTACAACAAAAAAAAGGAGAGTGTGTCAGGTGTTCAACCGGCACACTCTCCTATCTTAACCTCTCATTTCAGTAGAGTAGGGGGCTTGCCTAATAACTCTCCCCCTCATTTGGGAAACTGCTCTCCCTCACTGCCTGTATATACTCTCCCACAGCCCCTTTCACGGCATCGCCCAACTCGGCAAAGTGCCTCAGGAACTTGGGCTTGAAGCCCTCGTTCAGCCCCAGCATATCATGCAGCACCAGCACTTGCCCGTCGGTCTTCTGTCCGGCACCAATGCCTATGGTCGGGCAACTCACCGCCTCTGTCACGCGCCCTGCCAGCGCTGCGGGTATCTTTTCCAGCACGATAGAAAAGCACCCTGCCTCGTCCAAGGCCCTTGCGTCATTCAGCAACTGTTCTGCCTCTGCCTCTTCCTTGGCGCGCAGACCATACCCGCCAAACTGGTTCACTGACTGCGGAGTCAGTCCCAAATGCCCCATCATGGGCACGCCGGCTTGTATCAGATGGCGCACCACGGGCAGCACTGCTGCACCGCCTTCCAGTTTCACGGCATCTGCACCGCTCTCTTTCATCATACGTATGGCGTTGCGTACTGCATCTTCCTCGCTCACTTGGTAACTGCCAAACGGCATATCAATTACCACCATGCAGTGCTGTGCCCCGCGCACCACGCCGCGAGTCAGGAATATCATCTCGTCCACCGTGATGGGCAGGGTGTACTGGTTGCCGCAAACCACGTTGCTTGCGCTGTCACCCACCAATATCATATCTATCCCCGCCTCGTCCAACAGGCGTGTCAGGGTATAATCATAACTTGTAAGCATGGCAATCTTCTCGCCCTGCTCTTTCATCTGCCGCAGACGGGTTGTCGTCATACGGCTGGTTTGTACATGTACGGACATATCTCTTATATATAAGGTGTATTGATTTGTTTTCGTATCCGGCTGTGGAACCATCCCTTGTTCACTGCATCCTCCTCCTCACCGTTTGCTTACGCCTCTCCCTCCGTGTAGAGGGCACTTCCTGCCTCAAAACGCCGCAAAATTACTGCTTTTTCCTTATATCGCCAAAATAGATGTTGCAACTGTATCAAAATTGCGCATAGCCTCTCGTGTACTTGTCGGGTTAAGTGTATGTGATTAGTATGTGGTTAGTATGTGATTAGTATGTTATTAGTATGTGATTCTGCGGACCTTGTAGGGAGGATATGGGTGACTTGCTTTATGTGTCGGCTACTTGTTGAAGTATATCCCTGCAATTCGTGGTCAATGATACAATAATTATATGTTTATTTATACTGATATTGATAATCAGTGTGTTATAAAGAAAATGCGGAAAAAGTGCTCGGATATTTGGTGGGTTCGTATAAAAGCAGTAATTTTGCAGCCGTTTTCGCGGTTAGCACAAGCGCG
>CAKUUM010000024.1 GCA_934692905.1 uncultured Bacteroidales bacterium | reverse complement strand
GCTTTGTCCTCAGCATCACCTGCCATCTCTGCCGCTTTTGCAATCGGGAACTTTGCTCCCACGATAGCAATTCCTCCAGAGATAGACAATTTCTCACCCGCAGTATGTGTCACAAAGGCGTTATGCACATCGGCCGCAAACTCAATCACCTTATCCCAACGCCCGACAACAAAGAGGTCATCGCCACCTGCATAGATAATGTTGAGGTAGTCTTTGTAGCACTCATTCTGTTGCATCGCAGGGACACGAGTATCAAAGAACTCTTTTAGGTGCGATGAGAACCGGCTATATGATTGCAGGCTATCAAAGCCTTCGCAGAACCGAGCCCCTAACTTATCTACATCCATACGGAGAATGCCAAGATAAGTAGGATTACCATTCTCATCTTTGGCATATTCCTCAAAGGTCTTGAAATTCTCCTTATCACGTAACTTGATGCCAAGTTCTACTTGTTCTTTTACAGAAGGTAACACCCAAATACTATCACCATTTTGGTCTTTATCTAATTTCACGCACTCATCGCTCTCTATACCTGTAATAGCACAAACATGCACATCGCCGCCCACGTTTTGCACCTTGAAGAAAGAGTCGTATTCATCCACTAAGATATGCAGGAATTTCTGACTCTTCTTAGCAGTAAACAACGCCGTCATTTCTGTCCAAAGCAGACCTATTTTGTCTTCTTTACCATTGACAACAACCCGTGTTTCTTCACTACTGGTAAAATAGAATGGCAGGTACACAATGGCTATTCCTAATTGCCCATAGTGCTTATGCCAAAGTTCTGTCTCTACCTTGTCTGCATAATCGGTTATGGCTTTTCGTATATCGGGTGTATCTTCTACTATTATGTAGAACTTACCCCCTGAACAATAGATGATGTCTTTCTTACTACAATTCGCAATCAATGGTATTTGCAATAATCCGTTACAGATGTGTTCCGTATATTGTACCAAATAGGTACTTCTGCCTTTCAGGCTCACAGCGGCTTTCTTGGAAGAGATATTGTAGATAAACTTCTGAATACCACTGATATCTCCACCTATAAAAAGTAATGATTTTGTATCCATGCTTTATTGATTTTCTTTTCTGTTTGTTTGATGTATCATTCCGAAACCATGACTGACACCTTTGCCAAGACCTATATAGTCGGGAATGTATAGATTGGTTTGAAACTCAATATCCATAGCCTGCATTTTTACTCCTTTGAATATCATGGTTTGCTTTGAAATGATATTGAGTATTTTGCAGCCAATAGGAGACTCGATATGCTTTCCCAGCCCTGTACACATAGAAAGCATATTTCCGGTTAATATACTCTCAAGCAACTGTGCCTGCTCTGCACGACCAGTCAATTGCCTATATGCAGCATAATTGGCAGAATTGAAAGGCAGCCATTTGCGTAGTGTATATCGGAAATCCGTAGTCCAAGGTTGCAAGAGCCATTGTTTGGCAGTCATCTCACTAATGACAAAATCCTCATCACGCTGCCCTATTCGCAAATGAAAATCTGCGTTGGCAAAGAACTCACCAACAGCCTCCGTCCCTTCACCCAAGCACAGAATAGCGGCTTTCCCGCCAATTCGTTTGTATTGAATAAGCGGATAGTGATAGCGCAACTTATCTCCCTCATGGTTATGAAACAGTATCAAGGATGTGGGAACCTTACTTATAACAGCCCCGCGAAATTGCGGAAGTTCCGCAAAAGAAATATCGTTATGAAAACGAATGGTCAGTAGCGGTATTTTATCAAGTGTATCGTTCATCGTATTGATAATTTAGTCGTCTTGTTTTAGTGCAAGTTGCGATATTTTCGCATAAAATCTACTTTACGCTGCAAAGATATAGAATTTTTATGGATTATACAACATCAGTATAAAATACGTGTCCGTTTTTTTTTGGGGGGGATGAGTCTAATAGGTCTCCAATAAGGCAAATAAGACGAATATGTCAGATAGGACAGATAGGGCAAATGGGACAAATAAGTCAAATGAGCCAAATATGCCCGATAGGTCCAATAAGGATAATAGCCGACAAGGAGAGTGTTGGAGACCATTTTAATTGTCACTTGTCACTAATTGTGCGTTAATCTGAGTCTTTATTATTAAAGAGTGAAAGATGCAGTAAAACCTATCAGTGAGGAGAAAGGTTTTTTGAAGTTTTCTGTTTGGAGACAGATATTTCTCTGTAACAAGTTATAATTCAGGCTATAAGCAGATATGAATGTCGGAATCCCATAATTTATTTGGGCGATTATGTATCGAATCCCAAAGTTTGCGGCGTAAATATATATTGAATCCCATTGTTTTGACAAGGGAAGAGGTGCTGTTTGTGCTTGGGCAAAAGACTCCGGTGGTTTTTGGAGTAGTCTGACGTATTCAAGTGGTATGGCGTAGTCAAACGGTCCGGCGTATTCAGCAAGTGGGGGCGGCGTCGAGGTTCAGGTCGTGCAGATCTGAATCGGAGAGGAATGATTGCACCGTCTGCAACTCGTCGTTGGTCAAGGGGGTACCTTCCCTATAGGCTCCAATCAGTTCGGCAATGTCGGGCGTAATCTTCAGTTGGTTCATAATAATCCCTCCTTCTTTAATGATGTGATGAACTGGCGCTTTGCCAGCAAATGCTTGTTGTAATAATTATCCATAGACAAACCCAATATCTTGGCTACCAGTTCATTATCCAGTTCTTCCATATAGCGCAACCGTATCAACTCGCGGTAACGCGCGTTGGGCATCGCCTGCAAGACCCGATTCACATCAATCCGGTCGAACTTGGAGCGTTCTACATCCATAGAGTCCGGGATGTCCCAAAATCTATCACCGTCATCCAAAGATTCTTGCAAAATATCCGCTTTTTTCCTGAATAACTGGTGGCAATAGGTCTGCGCGACTATCCTGAGCCAATGGGTGAGCGAACACCGGAACGAGAACCCCTGCATATACGACTGCGACGTCTTGGGGTTGACGGTCATGAGGTAGATGTAGATTTCGTTGATGAACTCGGTGCAAGAAGTGCAGTCGGTGTAGTAGTGGTCGAAACAATACTTGAACAACGGATAGCACTTGCGATAGAGGTAGGCTTCGGTGATGTCCCTGTCGCGCCGCAAGAGTGCCGCGACGATTTCGCGGTCGGTCAAGGTGTTGATGTCGGGGGTGTTCTTCGGCATAAAGATATTTACGATTTATGGATTTACGATGGACGATTTGTTATATATGATTTGGCAGGTGCAATTTGGCAAAACAGGCAAAGGTATCGGGTGCTACACACAACATTGAGCGATATTACCGTTGTTTTCCCTATGCATAACATGGCAACTATCACGTTTCCTCTCGCCCTCGGCGCGGCTGCTGTTTATCAGTTTATGGTCCCATAAACAGGGGGACTTACTCAACAAATATATACACATCACTATCTTCACGCTGCTCGCCCCGTGCCACAGAGCCGAAAAGATGCATATACGATATACCGAACCGCGTTTGCAGTTCAGAGGAATGTGCCCGAAGCAAAGCAACCCGAAGCAAAGCAATATATTTCTGCGTACTTTTCATAGCATAATTGCTTGACTTACTGTTTTCGGTTGCAAAGATACAACGATTTCGGGAGAAATGCAAATGAAAATTATGATTTCTTACATGTGACTTCTAACCAGGACTTCAGTACATTACTGATACTTCAATGCCTTACCGGTACCTCCACGTATTACCGGTACCTCCATGTATTATCGGTACCTCCATGCATGAACAGCATTTCTAACGCTTTGAGTGTCAAGCGAGACAGCGCGTAGTCGTCCAATGCCGCAAAGGGCACTTCGATGGTGTCTGCCACTTCGGGAAGGGCAGCTACCGACTCCACATGGAAGCGTGCATGCAGACGCTGGTGGGACAGGATATGGGTTATATCCGCCGTAGGCATGCCCGAAGCGGGAATCAGGTGACCGGACTCCACCAGGGGGAACTCATACAGGTGCTTCCAGATATCATTTGCCGTGCGGCGGTGCAGGAGTGTACGCCCGTCCGGCGTGAGGTAGATGGTATAGTTCAGATAGCGGTCCCTGAGCGCCGTACGGGGTTTGCGTACGGGCAATAGGGGTACGGTATGGTGTGCATATGCCGCACAGAACTCTTGCAGAGGACAGGCCTCACAATCAGGCGATTGCGGAGTGCAATAGAGTGAGCCGAACTCCATGATGGCAGAGTTGAACAGGCGCGGGTTCTCCCTGTCCAGCAGTTGGTAGGCAAGGGTGTGGAAATGCCGTTTGCCGGCGTTGGTGTCGAACGCAATGTCGCAGTCGCATAGCCTTGCCAGTACGCGATAGACATTGCCGTCCAGGGCGGGGTAGGGCATGTTGAATGCGAACGAGGCGATGGCGCCTGCGGTGTATTCGCCTACACCCGGCATGGACAGCAGCGACCTGAACACCTGCTCCTGCGCAGGCTGAGTGCAGCCTGCCACGCCCCCCACGCTGCCGCACGTGGCGGTCACCATCTGTGCGGCACGATGCAGGTTACGCGCCCGGGAATAGTAGCCCAACCCTTGCCAGTAGCGCATCACTTCATCTTCGGAAGCCTGTGCCAAGGTCTGCACATCGGGGAAGCGCTCCACAAAGCGCATATAGTAGTCCATTCCTTGTGCCACCCGCGTCTGCTGCAAGATGATTTCGGAAATCCAAATGCGGTACGGGTCTTCCGTTTCGCGCCAAGGGAGTACGCGATGCTCCGCCTCATACCACCGGTACAATTTATTATATAACAGGTACGTATTCAATGTATATACACTTGATATTCAAACGTTCTGCAAAGGTACGGAAAAAATGGCAAAAACACAAAAAAACGTACTTTTTCTGTCTTTCTCTTTTGTAAATCAAAAAATTATCGTACCTTTGCAGCCGATTTCGGTCTTCGCGTCTGCGAGACCGTATTTTGACTTGTAAAAAGTATAACTTATAAAATATCATTTTATTATGACAAAAGCAGAACTGATTAACGCCATTGCGATTAAGACCGGCTACGATAAGCAGACGATTGGCAACGTTGTGGAGACGGCAATGGAGAGTATCAAGCAGACTATGGCGAATGGTGATAACGTGTATCTCCGTGGTTTCGGCAGTTTTATCACGAAAACACGCAAGACCAAAGTGGCTCGCAACATCACGAAGAACGTATCTATCGTAGTGCCCGAGCACAAGATTCCCGCTTTCAAGCCTGCAAATGATTTCATGGATATCGTTAAATAATTAATTCATAACAACTATGCCAAACGGAAAGAAGCATAAAAGACATAAGATGTCTACGCACAAACGCAAAAAACGTTTGCGCAAGAATCGCCATAAGCACAAGTAGGCTCCGGCGATATTGATTAACCGCCTTGTGGTGAATCCCGTTTGGGCGCAGACGGGAGTGCTACAAGGCATTTTTATTTCAAACAAACAGTATGAAAAGCGAATTGATTGTGGACGTACGTCCGCAAGAGATTGCTATGGCGCTGACAGAAGACGACCGTCTGATGGAAGTCAGTTGCGAAGAGCGTGGCAAAGACACCTTCGCAGTGGGCAACATCTATTACGGACGGGTGAAAAAGGTGATGCCGGCGCTCAACGCAGTCTTTGTGGATGTAGGCTGTGAAAAAGAGGCTTTTCTACACTACTTGGATTTAGGACCGGATTTTCTTACTATGCAGAAGTATGTGAGCCGTGTGGTTTCCGACCGCCGCCACGTACCCGAACTGCGCAAACAAGAACGTCAGCCCGAGTGCACCAAAGAGGGACACATCGCCGACTATCTCAAGGTGGGCGATACACTATTGGTACAGGTTACCAAAGAACCTATCAACTCCAAGGGACCTCGCGTTACAGCCGAAATCTCCATCACGGGGCGCAACTTTGTGCTCATGCCGCTGATGGACAAAGTGCTGGTTAGCAATAAAATCAAACGCGAGTCCGAACGCGGACGCCTGAAGCAACTGGTGCAATCCATCAAGCCACAAGGGTTCGGAGTCATCGTGCGGACAGTGGCGGAAGACAAACGCGTTGCCGAACTGGACAACGAACTCCGCCTGCTGGTGAAGCGCTGGGACGACTGCATACACACATTGCAGCACAAGGAGCCCGTCTCCCTTATCAGTGAGGAATTGGGACGCACTATAGGCTTGATACGCGACGTATTCTCGCCCGACTTTGAGAGTATCTATGTCAACGACAAGGCGACTTTCGAGGAAATCAGCCAATATATCGAACTGATTGCTCCCGAGGCCCCCAAGGTGGTGAAACTCTATGAAGGCGAGCAGCCTATCTTCGACAAGTTTGACATCACACGTCAGATGAAGACGGGCTTGGGACGTACCGTAGGTTTCAAAAAAGGCGGTTACCTGATTATTGACCGCACCGAGGCATTGTTCTCGATAGATGTGAACAGCGGCAGTAAGAAACTATTCGATGACCAAGAGCAAAATGCGTTTCATTTCAATATGCTGGCGGCAGACGAAATAGCGCATCAACTACGACTTCGTGATATCGGTGGCATCATCGTGATTGACTTCATCGATATGGATGACAAGGCAAACCAGCAGGCTCTCTATGACCATATGCGTGAACTGATGAGTCGCGACAGAGCCAAGCACAATGTATTGCCACTCAGCAAGTTCGGACTCATGCAAATCACTCGCCAGCGCGTGCGCCCCGCGGTGGAAATAGATGTGACGGAGACGTGTCCGACTTGTATGGGGAAAGGTAAGATACAATCCTCCATTTTCTTCACCGACCAGGTAGAGGAGCAGATTGAAACCTTGAAAACCCAGTATGGCAGAGGACTGCGCCTGCATCTGCACCCGTATGTGTACGCTTATGTATCCAGGGGGTGGACTTCAGGCTTGAAGTGGCAATGGCGGTTGCGCTACGGAGTACATGTGGTTGAGAACCAGAGTCTTGGCATATTGCAGACAAAGTTCTTTGACAGAAACGGGCAGCCGGTGGAACTCCCCAAGGAAGAGGTGCCGACAAATGATGATGCACCTCAGGAGAGCCGCCCCACAGACAAAGCCAAGCAGGCGGCACAGCCCAAGAGCAGCACTCCGGACAAGCCTGCCAAACAGGAAGAGCCGAAGCCTGCGCAGAAAAGCCTGCAAACAAAGTAGTGTAAGAGAAAAGTAACAAACAATACGGGGTTGCCTGATTTATTCAAGCAACCCCGTATCGTTTACTCTTCTCTATACTCTGTACTCTAATCCCTAATCTCTCCTAATCCCTCTCTTTCTCACAACAAGGACATAGAGCCCCGACAGGAGCAGCATAAACCACACCGGCACATCGCCCAAAGGCAGTGAACCCGGGTCTTTCGGGTTGGTGACATCACCAATATCCTCCCCTCCAAACGGGTCGTCGGTATTGGCGTTGCGGCGTCCGCCAACGGGGCTGTTCGTGAGCGGGATGGCGTCGTAGGTGGTGTATGTCCCGCTCTCAAGGGCGGGCATCGGCGTCACCAATGCCTGCTCCAGCGCCCTATTGGCCTGCTCGGGCGTCCACTGGTACTCCTGTGCGGCTGTGGAGCCGCACAGGAGTATGAGTATCAACGCGGTAATGTATCTCGTTAGAACCATCTGTATATGTCTGTTGATTGTATGTATGCCGCCTATCTGCTTACCACTTTGCCAGTGGTGTCAAATACCTTGCCGTCGTGGGTGATATACAGGTGCCCGTTGCGAATGGTCTTGCCCGTTCCGTTGGCAGGTATGGCTACATTCTCCACCTCGGACGGCACGTTGCGGTTGAGGACCACGCGCAGTCTGAAGCGGGTGTCGGATTGGGTAGGCCCGGAAACGCTGAAAGTATAGTCCGCCAGCAGCAGATTGGTGGTGATGTCCGCCTCGCGGTCGTACAATTCGATACTGCGGATGCCTACCGTGTCTTGCTCGGGGTCAAGGGTAAAGGTGTAGTTGCCTGCTTCGGGAGCACGGAAACCAACAGCAATCTCCTTTTGGGCTTCGTCTGACGGCAGGGCGTTGTATGCCAACTGCACGCCATTCATCACGCTGTAGGTTGCCAGCGTGTAGGCGTTACCGAACATACGCTCGAGGTCAGCACCTATCTCATAATCCGTGGTGTAGCGGTCGTTGATGACCAAGCCGAAGCGGTCGGCGAGAGAAGAAGACCCGTTGTTGAGGTAAATGCTGACGTAGGTGGTGATGTCTTCTGCGTTGCCAAGCATGGGCGCATTGAGTCTCTGTCCTTCTGCGGCAAAGTTGAGTGTACCCGACTCGCCTACCTGCACGAAGAATCCCCATTCGGGACGCAAGGTGGTCTCACGGAGCAGAACTGCCTTGTAATCAGAGAAGTCATACAGGGGCACCTGTGCGTATCGGAGCGTGTCCATGCCCGTCAGTTGTGCGGCATGGAATGTGGTCATATAAGGGTTGGCAATGTAGTTCCAGCCGATATTGTGCTTGTCCGCCTTGCCGCTGTTGTCATAAGCCGTTACGGTCACGGTGTTGCGCGGAGTGCTGCCGTTGCGGAATGCCATCGGTATGCGTATGACGGTGTGCGTGCTGTCTTTGTGAGGCACCGCCGTGATGATGTAGCCCGTGCCCGTGGTGAGGGTCTCGTCAGTAGAGACAGCAGCCCATGTGTTGTCAGCCCCCGGGGTAGTGGCGCGCGTGGCACCGTCGTACGTCTTGACAATGAAGTGCTTGCCGTAGGTGGCAGCCTGAGCCAACTCTGCATCTGCGTAGCGGATGTCGCTGACTTTGGCATCGAAAGGTACGGCAAACGGATAGTAGTTGCGTTTGTCGATAGTCAGGTCGAGATAGACAGAGTCTTTGTCTGTGGCAAGGGTGCTGCCGTCCTCCATATAGATACTCGGCATATCGTAGGTCTCTGCGCCTGCGACAGTGGTCCAACCGCCTGCGAGGTACATGCCCGATACCGTGAGGGCGGCATTGTCCTGCAGGGCTACAGCGGCACCCCCCTCAATGGTGAGGTTGTGCAGTTGCGATGTGCCCGTGATGGTGAGATTAGCGCCTTCCTTGACAATGACGTCCATATTCTGGTCGATGAAATTATTCATCGTTTCGTCGGCGGTGACCACTTTCTGTGTGTAACCGCAGTTGAGGGTGGAGTAGTAGGTAGTGGTGACGGAGCCTGTCTGGTAGTGGACAATGAAACTATCCACACTGCATCGGTATGATTGGCTGATAACAATAGAGGTGGAATTATCTTGTAGTGTGAGTATATAGTTTTTATCAGTCGTTGTAGTGGAGTTCGCACCTGTCAAACCATTGTTTGCAAAGTATTGCTCGTAACCATCGTGGGTCATAACCACATAAATAGAGGAGATGGTGTATTTATCATTAGAGGTTACAGACATGGTGTGATTTCTTGTGAGAAGCATGTTTTTACAACCTGCTCCTACGAGAATATAGCCGTCAGAGGATGATTTTCTTTTCCATGTCCATGTAGTGGATGTCTTTTTGTTAATGGCTGTATAGCCATCCGATGTCCATCCTGTGGCTGCAACGATAGTGTCAGCACCTTCTATCAGACTGCCATCTGTTTGACTATATACGGCATAGATAGTGGTGTTGCCCTTGGGCATGGTGTAGGTGGAGAAATCAATCTTGTTGTAAGTGCTGCTGCCGCTTGTGACAGGAGTGGTGGACCAACCATCAAAAGTGTACGGGCAGTCCTCAATCCGTGCGGGAGTCTGCGGTTGTGGTACAGAAGCACCTGCGCAGTATGTATCCACGGTAGTAACGGCACCATTGTTGTTGATACTCAGGGTGTAGCCTGAGCAGGTGATGTCGGGTGTAGAGAGATTGGCTGTGATTGTGTTGCCTCCTGCAGCGGTGATAGTCAGGGTACCCGTAGTGGGTGCGGTACTGTTTTGCGGCGGGCAGGCAATGATATAAATAGTGGTGTTGGCTGCGTTGATTTTGCCGCCATCTGTGGGGAGCGTTACCGATTGCGCATAGTCAGACAAGGCGGCATCTGCGGATAGTGCTATTTTGTAACCAGTTGATACTGAGGCTACTACCCCCCCCGTTAAGTTATATCCCTGTACAGATACAGCCTTTTTGTCGCTCAAGGCAGTACTCTCGCCACATTCTACGGTGGGGAATATAACGGGGTTGGCAGGCGCCTCTGTGAAATAGAGGGTAGGTGTGGCGGTAACGGTGATGGCGGTTTTGCCTACATTGTCGCAGTTCTCTCTATATGTGGCATAAACGGTGTATGTGCCTGCTGCAGTAGCGGTGAAAGTGGTGCCATCGAAGGTGCCTGTGGAAGGCGATACTTCGTAACTCCAATTGCCATTGCCCGTGCCCCCCGTTTTGGTGCAAGTAATGGTGGTAGTAGCTTTGCCGTCTGCGCCGAGATTTATATTCTCTTCTGCAGATGTCAGTGTAACGGTAATGCCATCAGAGCAGGAAGATGACACATACCCCGGAGTGGTACGCTTGTACATATAGAACAGGTGACTATCCGACCAGCCTATATAAGTGGTGGAGTAGCCATATGCAGAGGAACCTCTCAACATCAAGCAAAGGTTATCCTGCGAAACAAAATAGCCATCCTTGTTGAATGTAAATTGCGAATAGGGGGTGGTGCCTAATGTGAATGACTTGGAGGTCATCGCAATACCACCTTTCTCTGTATTTACAAGGGTGAAACTATCGGCGGTGCCATTGACAACAAATGGAATCCACTGCGTGTGCGGTCGTTTGTCGCGGAATGCCTGATAGGAGTTCACATAATAGCCTGCGCCTGTAACACCTAGCCCTTCCGCATTGTCCGACGTGGCGAGGTAGATGATGTCGCCGTTGCTGATAGAGGTGGCTTTCAGGAGGGCAATGCCGTCGATGGCATTGGTGAAGACGGCATAGAAAGTAGCATCGCCCGTAACAGCGGTGGTGGCAGTGACCTTCGTGGCAGGGGCTGCTTCATCGGGTGCGCCGTCCATAGCGGCCGGTGTGGTGAACCAGCCCTCAAAATAGGGGTAGTTGGCATTGAAAGAAGTCGGGTTTGTCGGCAGAGTGCCTACGGTACCTGTGGTCGATGTCGTGGTGGTGTGAACAGAGCCATTGACCATCCACGTAATGGTTTGGGCGTAACCATTCGCCGTTATGCCCCCGAGCATGAGGAGCATACATGTCATTACACAAAAAGTAATCCTTTTCATATAGGTATTATTTATATATTGTTGTCCGATTGTTATTCAAATAAGCGTGATGTGTTTACTAATAGGGAATATGTGTAGCCCTGTCCGTGTTATCACTGCATTATCTAAAAAGCCCACAAAGTTACAAAAAGAAATGCAAATAAGCAAGGCTTATTTGCAGAAAAGAAAAAATACTCCCCCATAACTCATTACTCTGGCGTTACTCTGACGACGCGGGACGCGTCGTCCCTATAAACCACAAACCGCGGACGAGAGAGCACCCCGTTGCGCCCACGGGCTTACGGGGACCCCGCAGGCGTCCGCGTCCCCGGCACAAGGTCGCGACAAGGTCAGCGGAATCACATACTAATCACATACTAATCACATACTAACCACATACTAATCTCATACACTTACCCCGAGATTTACTCGAGATAAGTGTAGTAATAAGTAAGAGTTAGAAGTTAATAGTTAGGAGTTAATAGTTAATGGTTAGTAGTTAATGGCTAATTAGTTAGTGCGCAATGTGCGGTTTGCGGGAAAGGGGGCGCTTTTTAGTCGTTGTCCAAACTCCAGCGGAAACCCGCGTATATCTTCCAGCCCGTGGTGGGAGCCCACGTCATAGAGGCATCGAACCCCTTGGCGAAGGGGGCGTCCGCTCCGAGGACAGGAGAGTCCTGACGGAAATTGGTCATATTCTCCGCCCCGAGATAGATGCTCCATGTGCGGAAATACTTGGTAATCTGCGCCATAAGTTGCGGATACCATTTGTAGTAGAGGTCGCCGTTGCGCTCTTCGTATTGACGCGAGCCGAGCGTACGGAGGAAATAGTCGTTGAACCCGTCGGGCATGCGACCGCCTCCGTTGAACTGCGCGGTGACATCGAACTGCCACGTCTTGAGGGGCGTTTGGTAACCGGTGGTCAGGAGGGCTTTGAACTGATTGACAAGCGGTTTGCGGCGCAGATGCACATTGCCGTCGCTGCCAAAGGCACTTTCCCGCACATCGGTGTAGCGGAATGTGGCGGTCATCGTCCAACCGCGCAGAATCTCCATGGAGGCTTCGATTTGTGCGTTGTGTGCAAACGACTGCCCGCTGATGTCGCGCAGATTGTAGAGATATACGGCGTGCGTGGAGCGGTCGTAGTCCGCCACGACGCAATTGAGGAAGCGAGTGTAGTAGTAATCCGCCGTCAGTTGCAATTCGCGCCCTGCTATCGGGATATAGAACGTGGTGCTGACGCCAGTATTCACCGCCTGCTCCTGTTGCGGCTGCCCGTTGCCCACAGAGAAATCCAACCGTCTGTGCGAAGGCAGCATCGCCGCATGGTCGGCAAGGAGAGCGGGCGAGCGATAGCCCATCCCCGCCGAGGCACGGATTGCCCACCAGTGCCAAGGCGTGTAGCGCATGTTCAGGCGCGGTGTGAAGAAGAAGCCGTAGCGGGTGGAGTAGTCGGCACGCATGCCGGCAATCAACGACAACTGCTCGCCCACGGTGAGCGAGTACTCGGCAAACATGCCCGGTGTCAGTTCCTGCCGCCCGAAATCCATCGGGGCTGCACTCGAGACGGAGTCCATGAGGGTCTCATCGTATTTGTCGTAGTTGAGCGAGAATCCCGTGGAAAGTTTGTGGGCGTTGGAGGCGTTGTCCGTGGTCTGCTGCCAGTTTCTCTCGAAGATGGTGTTCAGGTAGGCGTTGGTCTGGGCGGCATCCCACCGGCGTGCGCCGTAGAGGTTCTGCTGGTTGTGGTAGGAAGCGGCGGTGATGATGCCGAGCGAGGTGCCGTGTACGGGGTCGAAGATGATGCCGTTTTTCATCCATCCGTCAATGCGATATGCCTGCAGGTCAATCAGATACGGCGATTCGATATGGCTGTGCATAGCGGACTGGCCGCCCAGACGGTGGTCGTAGAGCCCGCGCACCAGCGCCTGCAAGATGTAGCCGTCCTGCTTGTAGTACCAGCGGTTGGCGATATTCGCATTTTGGCTCCTGGGCATATCGGCGAACCCGTCGTGATTGTCGTCCATGGAGAGGAAGCCCTGCTCGTAGTGCGCCATCAGCCCCGTAGCCAAAGTGCGTTTCGGGTCGCGGAGGGGGATATGCCAGCCGCCTTCCACATTGACTTCGGGGTGCAACTCGGTGTTGAGCATGGCGTTGACAGACACCGGTTTCTGGCTCTGCGGCTTGAGGTATTCCACGTTGATTTGCCCCGTAACCGCCTCATAACCATTGATAACCGATGACGCCCCTTTGCTGACCTGCACCGACTGCATCCACGTACCCGGGATGTAGGCAAGCCCGAACTGCTGCGCCAAGCCGCGCACGGCGGGGGTGTTTTCGGTGAGCAGTTGCACGTAGGTGCCGCTGAGGCCCAGCAAGCGTATCTGCTTTGCGCCCGTGGCAGCGTCCGCATAGGCGACATCTACAGAGGGGTTCGTCTCAAATGCCTCGCTCAGGTTGCAGCACGCCGCCTTGAAGAGTTCGCCCGTCCCGAGCGACTGTGTGTCAAAAGCCGAGAGCCGGCTGCGCAGGACCGTCATCTGGCGTTCGGTGATGGTTACTTCGCTCAGTACGAGGTCGTTAACAAGGACAATGGTCAGCGGTTCGTGCCCGAGGACCTCGGTCGTGTCGTTGTGAAAACCCATGTACGATGCCACGAGCATGCGGGTAGAGTGGTCGTTGTCGATGGTAAAATGTCCGTCGGCATCGGTGGTGGTGCCGTGTGTGGTGTTCGCCCAATAGACATTGACGCCCACGAGCACTTCGCCCTGGTCGTCCAGCACCACACCCTCTACGCGCGCGTGCGCGCACGTACATATTATAAATAGGAGCAGAATAAATGAAAATCTCTTCATAAACCGTTGATTAGAGTGGGGCAGATATGCGCCTCATTGCTGCCGTTTCTTCTGGCAATTGCCCGCCAGAGGGCAATCCCGGCACCCGCCATCGCCCTCGCAGGGTTGGTGGCGCTGCTTGTGCACAGACCACCATACACCCGCTATGGCGCACAATATCAATACTATAACAACTACTTCCTGCCACATACAATGACTTCTGCAAAAAGTGTGCCGTTCGGACGGGACATCCTCTATAGCAGACTCCCCACCTGATAGACCACGAAGGCAGCCAGCCATGCGACGGTCAGGGAGTTGATGACGGTGAACATCGCCCATTTCCAGTTGACTTCGCGGTGGATAGTGGCTATCGTTGCCACGCAGGGGAAATAGAGCAGGGTGAACACGAGGAAAGCATAGGCGCTGACGGGCGTAAGGGCCGTTGCCGACATGTCGCCGCCAAACAAAATGGCAAACGTGGCGGCAATCGCCTCCTTGGCAGGCAGACCCGTGAGGAGGCAAACGGACATCTTCCAGTCGAAGCCCAGCGGGCGCATGACAGGCTCAATGAACTGCCCGATAGCCGCCAGCCATGAGGTCTCGATGTGGTCGAGGTCGCCTGCGGGGAAATACTCCAATGCCCAGATAATCACCGATGCGCACAGGACGACGGTGGAGATTTTCTTGAGGAAATCCGACACGCGGTACCAGATGTGTCCGCCGATGCTCTTCCATGTGGGCATACGAAAGGCGGGCAACTCGTTGACCATATCATCGGCGGGCTTGCGGAACCACTTGGTTTTCTTCATGATAAATGCGAACAGGAAACTCAAGAGGATGCCGAGCAGGTACAGGGAGAGCAGCACGAGGGCTTTGTAGTTCTCGAAGAAAGCGTCGATAAAAAGGATGTACACCGGCAGGCGTGCAGAGCACGACATAAACGGCACCATGAGCATGGTCAGGGTGCGGTCTTTGGGGTCTTTGATGTCCTTTGCCGCCATGATTGCGGGCACGTTGCAGTCGAACCCCATCAGCATGGGGATGAACGAGCGTCCGTGCAAGCCGAGGCGGTGCATCATGCCGTCCATCAGGTACGCCACACGCGCCATGTAGCCCGTGTCCTCCATCAGCGAGAGGAAGAAAAAGAGGATGATGATGTTGGGCAGCGCCGTCAAAAGGGAGCCGACACCTTGTATGATACCGTCGCCGAGCAGGCTGCTCAGCCAACCCGCGGGCAATGCGCCCACGCAGAGGCCGTAGAGCGCGTCAATGCCGCGCTGCATCAGGTCCTGCAGCGGTTCGCCCAAGGTAAACGTACATTCGAAAACGATAAATAGTATCACCGCCAGGATGGGAAAGCCCGTCCATTTGTTGGTCAGAATCTTGTCTATGCGCTCAAGGCGGGTGCAATGTTTGTCGTCCTTGGGGTGGAGCAGTGTCTGCATCAGCACGCCGTGCACATAGCCGGCGTAGGCGTCCTCGTCGTGCTGCTCCCACGCGTGGTAAACAGGGTGGTCGGTGGTCAGCGGAGCCGCATCGGTCTGCTCGATAAGGTGGAGAATCTCGCCGATGCCGCGCCCTTTGCTGGCACTTACCAGTGCCAACGGCACGCCCATCAGGTCTTGCATCTTCGGCAAATCCAGCGAGTGCCCCGTTTTCAATAAAAGGTCGTAGCGGTTGAAGGCGAGCACAATTTTCTCCTCTTCGTCGATGATGTGCGGCGTGAGCAGCAGGCTCTTTTCGAGGTCGGTGGAATCCACCACTTGCAGGACCACATCATATTGGTGCCCGTGCAACTCGTCCAAATTGTGTATCTCGGTGAATTCCAGTGATTTACTTGTCCATCCTACCTCCTGCCGAAGAGCCTCTACGACAGCACTCTTACCGCTATTCGCACTGCCGACTACGGCGACATTGATTATCTTTTTTTCTGAGGTCATAATTTGCGATCCTTGTCTCAAACAAGGTGCAAAGGTACTGCCATTTGGCAGTTCCCGCAATACCCAAATATGGTGAAAAACAATGCCATGCCCCTTCCCTGACCTTACCCTGTGGTTGGCGGTTACAGTATCGGCATGAACAGCCGTGCCAATGATTCTTTCAGGCGCTCTATGCGCGAGCGGCGTTGCCACTCTTCGAGGGTCAGTGCGTGGCAGTATTTCATATCATCGAGGAAGATATTGCGCTGTTTACGAGCCACTTCGGCGTCATAGATAAAGGCATTCACCTCAAACGACAGGCGCAGGCTACGCGGGTCGATATTGGTGCTGCCAATGCTGGCGATAGTATCGTCGGACACCGCCGTCTTGGCGTGCAGATAGCCGTTCCGGTACAGGTAGATGCGAACCCCTGCGCCCAACGCCCGTTCGTAAAACGAGCAACTTGCCTTGGGCACCAGTACCCCCTTGTCGCCGCGAACGGGCAGCATCAACCGTACGTCAATACCCGCCTGCGCGGCACTGCAAAGCGCGTTCATCAGCGATTCTGTGGGCAGAAAATACGGCGATTGCAGGTACACATACCGGTTGCTGCGCGCTACGAGCATTGTCAGCGACTGGTTCATCACACGCCACGGGTCGGACGGGTTGGCAGAGGCAATTTGCATCAGCGATGGGCCCTGCGGGTCAATCTGTGGGTAGTATAAGTCATTGCATAGCAGTCGCTTGGAGGCAAAGTGCCAATCCATCAGGAAGGTCGTTTGCAGTTCGCTGACCGCCGGACCGCTGATGCGCAGGTGCGTGTCGCGCCAAATGCCGCCATGGACGCCTTTCTTGTAGCGTTCTGCGATATTCATGCCGCCGAGGTATCCGATACGGCCGTCTATGACCACCACTTTGCGGTGGTTGCGGTAGTTGGAAAAGGGCGTCAGAAACGGGAATATGCGGTTGAAAGGCTCAGCCATCACGCCGTTGTCGCGCAGGCGGCGGAAGAAACGGTGCGGCACCAGCCAATTGGCGGCGGCATCGTATAGCACACGCACCTCCACGCCCTGTTGCGCCTTGGCAATGAGCAGGTTGCTGACCTGTTGCCCCACTTGGTCGTCTTCGAACTTGAAGAACTGAAAATGTACGCTTTCTGTTGCCTCGGCGATATCGGCTTGCATATCCTCCCACATCGTCGTAAAAGTGGTGTACAGGCGGGTGTCATTGCCTGCGATGGGGTAGGCGGTGTTGATGCTCTGTAATAGGTTAACAAGCGGATAATCAGGCACTTGCTTGGCGCACTGTGGCTCGGAATGTGCCTTCAGACGTTGCCAATCTGCAGTGCTGATGAGCGGAAAACGGCTGGCACGCGTGCCGAACAGGTAATAGATAATCAGCCCGATGCCTGGGACCGTGAGTAGCAGCAAAATCCATGCCCACGCATTGGCGGGGCGTCGGTTTTCGGTAACGATGACGGCAATGGCGTTTAGCGCGAATACCGCCACTACTATGCGGAGCCACAGAGGCATAGACTATTTCGGGTTTTGCGGAGTCTTCGGCAGAGGGTCGGATTGGGCATAGCCATGTGCGTCAGCAATCACGGTGCACGTGTATATAGCCATGATTATCAGGAATATGCATATCGCTACAATGTCCAGTCCGCTCAATGTAAGGCTGCTGCCGAAATACTTGAGCGTGGTGGAGAACTCGCGCAGGGGAGCCACATATATAAGTAAGGTGTTGAGGATAATCATCAGCAGGCGGAACTCAGTCGGACCCAATTTGGCATATGTCAGTTTGAATTCGCTCTTGAGGTGCGAATTGATGGTAACGTTCAGTGTCATAAGCAGATACGACACAAAAACCATCATGGCAATATCCAGCCTTAGAAGCCCCGACATACCTGCGCCAAAGAACATGATGAACTCCGTCACGGCGTCCAATGTGTGGTCAAGGTAAAAACCGTAAACAGGGCGTTGCGTATGGCGGACCCGCGCCAGCGAACCGTCCATTGAGTCGCCAAACCAGTGTATAACAAACCCGAAAGAACTGAGCCACAGGTAGTTAATGTTGATATCCGACAAAATATAACCTGCTGCAATGATAATGGCACCTACCACTCCTACGCCTGACAACATATCCGAGGTCACCCATCGCGGCATGCGTTCTGCCATCCACACGAGGGCTTTGCGTTCCACTCCGTTTAGTATTGAAGTCTGGATGCGTTTTGCGGGGCGAATACCTGTTCCAGCGCCCGTTTTTTGCTGATTGGTTTCCATATTCCGGTTCTTTTATGGTTAGTAGTTTGGGCATTCCGGATCGTACATTTTTACTCAACCGTACATCATGAATCGTACATCGTAAATTTATACATCGTAAATTCGTAAATCGTACATCCGAATTACCCGCCGCAAAGATAGTGTTTTTTGATGGTTTGGCAATGTTCCAAATAGAAAAAATGATTATTCATATTTCCTTTTCGCCCTTTTTGCGCAAAAATTGTGCAAGAAAGGAGAGCGCAATCGGAATATTTTTTGTACCTTTGCTGCCAAATAAATGCACAAATGTGTGAAAAACGGAATAGATTATGGAGAAAATCATCCCTTTTAAGAACATCTGTGTGTCGGACGACTTGGATAGTCTGATGCAAAATATCACATTGCCGATGGGCACGGTGATTGTTATTTTGTGCAAACAAGGGCGTTTGCGCATTGAATCCGACAACCACGACGGCTATGAAATGCGCGAGCACGACCTTATGCTCTGTATGCCTGATTTCCTGTCAAACGGGTATATGTACACGCCTGATTTTCACAGCATTATATTCTGTGTACAGCAAGAGTTGCTCAACGATGTTGTCTATTCGTGCCTGCGTGTGGAGAGCAATTGGTACGACAAGTTGCAGTATGTCCGTTTGCACCCTATCATCCACATGAACGAGCATCAAATCGCCCTTTATGACGCGTATGAGCAACTCATTAACCTCCATATTCAGGTCAGGAGCCCTTACCAGGACCGCATTTCAGATGCTCTCGCGCAAGCCGTTATCTTTGAGATTCTCCATATGGTTGAGGCAAATATGCAGCAGCATTCCGACTTTGCGGGGGCATGTGTCATTGGCAATATGACCGCCAACAAGTCGCGGCTCAACCAGTTGTTTTACCAGTTTGTCCAACTGCTTGAAACCAACCATACTTCGCGTTATTCCGTGCGCTGGTACGCCGACGAGATGGCGATTACGCCCAAATACCTGACTTATATCTGCAAGCAGGTCACCGGCAAGACGCCTACCGACATCATCAACAGCATTGCTATCCGCGAAATCAAACAGATTCTCCTCAATACCAACGACACCGTCAAGGAGATTGCTTACGAGATGAACTATGCCAGTGCCAGCAGTTTCTGCAAGTATTTCCGCCTTCAGACGGGTATGAGCCCGCAAGCATTCCGCCAGCAAAGTAGAAACTGCAAGGATAAGCCGTCGGAATTATGACACGTGATTTCACACTTTGCCGATACCGCGAACTGCTCACTGCCTTGCAGGCGGCGGGCTATCGTTTCCTGACGTTTGAGCAGTATTGCGATACCCGTGACCAACTGTCTGATTCGCAGTTCGTTATCCTGCGCCACGATGTGGATGCCCGTCCCGGGAATAGTCTGCAAACGGCGCAGATTGAGCATGCTCTCGGCATACGTGCATCCTATTATTTTCGTGCAGTGCCCGTCAGCAACAAGCCTGAATACATACGTGCCATCGCGTCACTCGGACACGAGATTGGCTATCATTATGAGGATATGGCGCTTGCGAATGGCGATGTCCGCTTGGCAATCACCCATTTTGAGCAGCAACTTGCCTATTTTCGGCAGTTTTATCCGGTTCGCACCATCTGTATGCATGGCGCACCTACCAGCCGATGGGACGGGCGGGACCTCTGGAAAACCTATGATTATCATGACTATGGCATCATTGGAGAGCCATATTTTGACGTGGATTTCAGCCGTGTTTTTTATCTTACTGACACAGGGCGTCGTTGGGATGGCTATCGGGTCTCATTGCGCGACAAAGTGCCTGTGTATCAAGACCAATGGATTTCACGCGGCTTGGTTTATCATTCCACAAATGACCTCCTGAGCGCTCTTGCGCTTTGTGCAGACTGCGCAAATCCTACTCAGCATGCAGCATCGCATCATCCTCATTCACAGCTGCTTCCTGCGCAACTGATGATAACCACGCACCCGCAACGTTGGACCGACCGCCCGTTTCAGTGGGGTAGGGAACTGCTCACACAGTCGCTCAAGAATATTGTCAAGTTCCTGCTAATCACCATCAAGGGATAAAAAAACGAATAGATTGCTGTTATGCAACCTATTCACTCAACACTTTCTCTGTGTCCCCCGAGGGACTCGAACCCTCGACCCACTGATTAAGAGTCAGTTGCTCTACCAACTGAGCTAGGGAGACTCTGCTTTGACGCGCGAAACACTATCGTTTCTCGAAAGCGGGTGCAAAGGTACTGTTTTTTTTTGAACCCTGCAAATACAGAGTGCATTTTTATGTAAAAAATATGTGCTTTTTGCACAAGTCGCGGAAAAATACTAATTTTGCACACTATAAAAATCTGTTTTTTAATTATGAGGTATCTCCATATAGCAGCACGTTCTATAATATTGTGCACCCTACTTTTGGGTGTATCTTTTACAGATTATACTTCTTTTTGTGCCCAAACCCCTGTCAGCATTGCCAATCCGCAGACATGGGCGAACACCGACCTTAGACAATATGTGGGGCAGACAATCCGTTTTACCACCCCTTTCTATGTCACCAACAACTACAACAGCGGCAGTCTCACTATCTCTCCACACAGAACCTATTCGCCTACCAATCAGGCGATTCCGCTTTCTGCAGAGTATAACGACATCCTCTCTGCCAACCGGACGGGCGAAATCACGCTGACGGGTGTGAGCGGCTACCACCGTATGGGCGAGCGCCTGGTGGACCTTGTGGTGTACGTCAGCAGCACAGGCAGTGTACAATGGAAATCCTGCACATGGGCGGGTAACACGCGTGCTGACCTCGAGCAGGGCTACGACAAAGACGCCGTCAATATGCGCGGGCAGCATACATTGCTGGTTTGCGCCATGAACTGCGAATACTACCTTACCCAGGCATACGGCTCTGGTTCAAGCACTATGGGACCGGGCAACAATGCCGAGCACCAGAAGCAACGTGCCAAGATTAGTGCGGCATTGTCTAAAATCAACGCCGACATCTATGGTCTTGTGGAGGTGCAACAGGGTTCGGATGCCATGAATGAGATTGCCGCCGACCTCTCGCGTCTGACAGGGCGGACTTTCCGCGCCATTGATGACGGAACCTCTGTCAACGGCACTTACACCAAATCCGGGTATGTCTATTGCACCCAAACGGTGACTCCCTATGGCGCTCTCCGTAGCACCGACTCCTACCTCCCCACGCGCAAGAAAGCGCAGGTGTTCACCGAGAATGCCACTGGCGAGCGGTTTATTTTTTCTATCAACCATTTCAAGTCGAAAAGCGGAGCCTACAACGCTACTGGCGACAACCGCGACCAAGGTGACGGACAGGGGGCCTACAATGCCAAGCGCGTGCAGGAAGCCAAAGCCGTGCTGGCTTCCTACGACCGCGACCGTCTCAGTTTTCATGACGATGACATTCTCATCATGGGCGACCTCAACGCCTATGCCAAGGAGGACCCCATTACTGCCCTCCGCGATGGCGGAATGATTGATCTCCATCGTGCCTTCCATGCCGACAGCAGTTATAGTTACACTTTCCGCGGTCAGGCGGGCTACCTCGACCATGCCCTCTGCAACTCCACCCTGTACCCGCAGGTCACGGGCATGGTGGCGTACCACATCAACTCTGACGAGCACGACCGCTACACCTACGACAGTTCCGATGACCTCACCATGTTCCGCTGCAGCGACCACGACCCCATACTGGTCGGACTGCGCTTGGATAGCAGCACCTCCACCCGCCACACCGAACCCTCGCTCAACAACTACGAGGTTTTCTACGAGGGGGCCACGCCCTGCATACGTAATGCCGAAGGCGGCTATTATATAGTCTATCGCATTGACGGACAAATCGTTACGCAAGGCAGGATAGTCTCCGTAGAGCAATATATTGATGATCTGTCGCAAGGCATCTATATCCTTAATATATATGGTCAGGGCACCTGCCTTCCCACCAAACTTATTGTCCGCTAATCTCAAACACCATGGACCTTTTCGACCAGATAGACCAGCCCGAGCGCGACGAAATCCTCGCCCTGCGCCGTGAGTTGGAGGACAGCAACTACAAGTACTACGTCCTCAACGCTCCGACTATGTCCGACGAAGCGTTCGACCACAAGATGCGTCGCCTACAGGACCTTGAGGCTCTCCATCCCGAGATGGCAGACCCCAATTCGCCCACCCAGCACGTAGGCTCCGACCTCACCGCCAAAAAGGGCTTCGAGCAAGTCACCCACCGTTATCCCATGCTCTCCCTCGCCAACACCTATTCGCGCGAGGAGGTGGAAGATTGGGTACGCAAACTGCCGGATAACGTAGAGATTGTCTGCGAACTAAAATTCGACGGGCTCAGCATCTCCCTCTGGTATCAGCACGGCATTCTCACCCATGCCGTTACGCGCGGCGACGGCATACGCGGCGATGACGTACTCAGTAACATCAAGACCATTCCGTCTATCCCATGGCAAATCAACCGTCCCGATATACCCGACTTCTTCGAGTTGCGTGGTGAGGTCTTGCTTCCGTGGACGGCTTTTGACCGACTCAACCACGAGCGCGAGGAACAAGAAGAACCCCTCTTCGCCAATCCCCGCAACGCTGCCTCGGGTACCCTCAAACTACAGGACCCGCGTGAGGTAGCACGGCGCGGGTTGACCGCATACCTATACTATATGCTCGGCGACAATCTCCCGGGCACCACTCACTACGAGCGTCTGCAACTCGCGCGCCAATGGGGCTTCCAGGTCAGCGATGCCATTCGCGTCTGCCACAGCGTCGAGGAGGTCATGCAGTACATCGCCTATTGGGACACCGAGCGCAAGAACCTGCCTGTTGCCACCGACGGCATCGTATTGAAAGTGAATAACCTGGCACAGCAGCAGGACCTCGGCTACACAGCCAAAACCCCCCGTTGGGCTATCGCATACAAGTTCCCTGCCGAGCGCCAACTCACCCGTCTCCGCCGCATCACCTATCAGGTCGGACGCACAGGGATGGTTACGCCCGTCGCTAACCTCGACCCCGTGCAACTGTCGGGCACCGTTGTCCAACGCGCCACGCTTCACAATGAGGATTTCATCCGTTCCCTCGGCATCCGCGAAGGCGACATGGTCTGGGTCGAAAAGGGTGGTGAAATCATACCGAAGATAGTCGGCAAAGATGCAGATGCAAGCCCCTCCTTGCAAGGAGGGGTTGGGGAGGTCTTTCCGAGTCTCTGCCCCGAATGCGGCACTCCTCTTGTGCGCGTAGAGGGTGAAGCCGCATGGCGTTGCCCAAACGAGCAAGGTTGTCCCCCACAAATCAAGGGAAAGATAGAGCACTTCGTTTCCCGCCGTGCCATGAACATTGATGGTCTCGGCGAGGAGACTATCGACCTCCTTTATTCACAGGGGCTCCTGCATAACATTGCCGATATATATGACCTGACACTCAATGACTTGTCCCGTCAGGAACGTCTCGGTGTCAAGTCGGCACAGAATATACTTGCGGGTATCGAAGCCAGCAAACAGGTACCGTGGAGCCGCGTCCTTTTCGCCCTTGGCATACGCATGGTCGGCGAGACGACCGCCAAGAAGATAGCCCGCCGCTACCGCTCCATTGACGAACTCCAGTGGGCGACACACGAACAACTTACGTCCATCGAGGACATCGGTGACCAAATAGCCGACAACATCACCGCATACTTCAACGACCTCCGTAACATCGAGATAGTCAACCGTTTGCGTCTTGCCGGCGTGCAGATGGCGAGCACTGAAGATACACCCCCTGTCACCGACCTGCTCGCAGGAAAGAGCATCGTCATCTCCGGCGTATTCGCGCACCATAGTCGCGACGAGTACAAGGCAATGATTGAGACAAACGGCGGCAAGAATGTCGGTTCGGTCAGCAAGAAGACCTCATTCATTCTCGCGGGCGACAACATGGGACCCGAGAAGCGCAAGAAAGCCGAAGACCTTGGTATCCCGCTCGTCTCCGAAGACGACTTCCTCCAAATGCTCACCAACGCCACCGAGTAGTCTCAACCCCTCAACTTTTTCAACCCATTCAACCACATATCAACCCATAAACCCATAAACGTATAAACCGCCAATGTCACTTAAAGAGCATATATTCAACTACATACTGCAGCATCAGTCTCCCCGTCGTGTCGTGATGCCGCGCTGGGAGAAGGTGCAGCGTATCGCCATTCTCCACGATGGTGGCGACATCTCTGCGCTCACCCGCCAACTCGCCAACCACGGCAACGCCGCCACCCCAAGGCAAATCGATGTCTTCGCCGTTCCCGCCAAGAAACAGGTCTGTGCCTTGCTCTCCCGCCCGAAAAAGGAGGTCCTCCGCGCCCTCACGGCTGCCGAATACGACCTCTTCATCGACCTCACCCAGCACCCTACGCTGGTCTCGCTCTACATGGCGCTTTACGTCCGCGCGGCGTTCAAGGTCGGTCGTTACACCCGCGACGGCATCTACGACCTCACCATCAACACCCCTGCGCAGGACACTCCCGACTACCTCTTCACCCAAATCATCAAGTACCTCGACATGTTTACAACCCATGAATAATCCTTCATTAAAAGGCTTAGGCACCGCCCTTATCACTCCGTTTTGCGAAGACGGGAGTGTGGACTACGCCGCTCTTACCCGTCTGATAGACAAACAACTAAACAGCCGTACCCCTGCCGCACCCACTGCGGGCATTGACTATCTCGTTGTGCTGGGTACCACGGGCGAAACTGCCACGCTCACCCTTGCCGAGCAGGACGATGTCCGCCAGCATATCGTCCGCCAGGTGGCAGGTCGCGTGCCCCTTGTCCTCGGCATGGGCGGCAACTGCACCGCCGCTGTCATTGCCCGTATCAACGAACTCCGCGACACATTGCAATCCGACTTTGCGGCTATCCTATCCGTCTGCCCATACTACAACAAACCATCGCAAGATGGTCTCTATCAGCACTTTACGGCTATCGCCAAGGCGAGTCCTGTCCCCGTTATCCTGTACAATGTCCCCGGGCGTACGGGCGTCAACCTGCTCCCAGAGACTGTCATACGCATCTATGATGCCTACCCCGACCGTATCTTGGGTATCAAGGAAGCCAGCGGTAACATTCAGCAAATCACCGAGTTGATAGACCTTGCCAATGGCAGACTCCTCGTCATCAGTGGCGACGACGGTATCGCTTGCGAACTCATGAACGCGGGAGCCGATGGGCTCATCAGCGTAGCAAGTAATGCTTTCCCCGAGGACATGGGCCGCTTGGTACACGAACACAGTATGGCACTCCAGCAACGCTATGCCCACATCATTCATTTGCTTTTCGTAGAGGGCAACCCATCGGGTATCAAAACCGTCCTCACGGAACAGGGCATGATTAAAAACATCCTCCGCCTCCCTCTCGTACCCAACACCCCTCCCACCCAAATGGTCATCCGCCGCGCTATGAACCAATAATTATAAAGATGTACATACAAAATAGAGGCTGCTTGAATAAGCAGCCTCTATTTTTATCAAGCAATTTGTATTGCCACAAATCGCTTTACTTCACCTCAGTACCAAGGATGTTATACTCTACCCCATCCTTTACGATGTAGATTTGTCCGTTGCGTACAACTTTAACAGCCTTGTCGCCAGTGTTGCCAATAACGTTTTCTACAGCCGACTCAGTAACAAGAGTGTAAGTAGCACCTGCATTGGTTTGGTATCCGTGTTTCTCCGGCTTTTCTTCTTCTGCAGCCTTGTAGTAGTGTTGCAAGTTGCCGGTAACGGCTACTTTGTCACCTACTTTTAAGTCTTGACCACCCTTTACGCGGTATGCTTGGAACTCATAAGCAGGTGCTTTGAGGTCGTCGCACATGTAGAAAGAGATGTTCTTATACTGGTCGCTGTATGCAGACGAGATACTGTCAATGTAACCCGTAACGACATACACATCCTGGCTAATCTTGCCGTTTTCCAATGCCTTTGCTGCTGCCAATGCTTCTGCTACAGTAGCTTGGATAGTGTCAATCTTTACGTTGCCCTTCTCCAAAACAACGCCGTCACCTACCAACTCAAGGGTAGAACCATACCTTTTGAGTTTACCGGTCAAACGTACTTTGTCACCAATAGCAGCATAACCGTCTTTCATGGTTACATTGTAGGCTTGAAGGTCTTTATTGTTGTCTTCGCAAGTAACATTGAACTTCTGCGTATTGTAGTTGTCGTTCTGCTCGAGAACCGATGTAACAACAGCCTCTACGATGAATACATCTTGTGTGTTGTCGCCGTCAGCCAAAGCCTCGCACTCCTCAACAGCCTCACATACTGTAGCCTTGATAGTATCAATCTTCACGACAGCACGCTCCAAGATAGTAATGTAACCATTCTTCATCTCATAAGTATCATTGTAGCGCATTAAGAAACCTTTGATGACTACCTTGTCACCTACATTCAATGCAGCCTCACCTTTAGGCATGTTGCACCAATAACCATAGAAAGTCTTTTTGCTGCCTTTCTCGTCGTCCATCCAAAATGTCTGTTGGTTCTTGCTGATTTTACCATCAGTGTTAGTCACATAGCCCGTAACTGCTACGGTGTCCGTACCGGTTTGACCACTTTGCAGTAGTGCTGCAGCAGCGGCTGCCTCAGCGCAGGTCATGTTCTTGACTTCTGCACTCATACTCATTGCAGCAACAAGGGCTGCACAAAGAGTTAAAATCTTTTTCATACTGATTTTGTTTTTAGAAGTGAATAATTTGTTGTTTCTATACTAACGTCCCCGCACCCGCAAGTGCGGGGACATATATGTTTGTTGTTTCTCTGTTACAGTTTATTCCTCAGTGGCTTCCGCTTCCGGCTCATAGACAAGGAGGTTCTGTATCTCCCATGTGGGTGCGGAAGTCAGTTCGCCCGTAGTGGTATTGTATTGGAATGCAATAACAATGCTCTGGTTGTTGTAGTTGCTCAGGTCGAAGTCGCCGGTGGCAAGGAACATCCAATTGGAACCATCGGGTATGGAGTCGGGGAACTGCAAGTGCTCCCATTCGGTGGTGGTGACATCGCCCGTATAGTTGTTGGTTACCATCACTTTGAGCCACTCCTTGTTATAGGCTTGGTTTCCATAGCGCACTGCGTGGTCGAAGTGCATCTTTGGTGTCACGCTTTTCTTGAGGCGAATAGTAGGACTTACAAGCCAATCCTCTACAGGGTGATTGGTACCGCTCACGTAAGCAGATGCTGTCATTCCGTACGACGCCTGATAACGCCATACGTAACTGAGTCCGTCAAGATTGACATGCTGAATAGTGAAATCGGCTTGCCCGTTGTTTACGAAAGGTGTTGTGTAGTAGGTGGAGATGTCTGCTATCCAACTATCGGAACGTACGAAATTCATTTCCTCGGTGGTATAGCCCGTGTTCATAACGAAATCTGTGCCATCGTAGGTAAATTCGTCGGCGGTCATACCCTTGCTGCCATTGTATGCGACAAGATAAATGTCTTTCTCAGCCGCATACGGATAGGTCAGACGAAGATACTTGCCGATGGTCTCCTGCGGATTGGCAACGGAAGTATTGCCCAATGCATCGTAGATGGTCTTCGGCAAAGCAAAATATGCCTTTACCTGGTCGTTGGTGTAGAGCGTCCATGAACCTTGGCTTAACTGATAGATAACCGACTTATAGACAGTATCTTGCGAGAGTGGCTCTTTGGCAGTCATACGCTGACGGACAGCCTTGCCCGCAGGTGTATGGTTCACATAAACGGCATCGGTGAACAGCGGTTCACCGCTATCGTTGCTGTATTTACCGCGTACCGTGATTTGGTCGCCTTGGTTAATACCCTTTGCCTTCCACACTTTGTCACCATTCTCGTCGGACAAACCATAGACATAAATAGAGTCTGCCCCATCCACGAGATAGAAACGGCCGGAGATAGAGGACTTTATGGCACCCACAATGCCTGTCAACTGGTGCTCTACGGTTTCCTGAGCCTCCAACAATTCTGCCACTGTACACTCATAAGGAAGAGGCGGATAGATGGTGTCTGGGTCGGTGTTGAGGGTCTTGTAGGTGAGTACAAGGATCTGACCTTCGGAAGCCGTCGTGAATTTCAGAGACAAAAAGGCCGGTATGTTCGGCTCTGACGTTGCAGTCAGATAGTCTGCGCCACGTCCTCCCCAAATAGTTTTATAGTCATCATCGGTCAGCGAGTAACCTACAGCACTCATAAACGGCAATACCCGATTAGTCTTTCCTTTATAATAAGGATAATACACTTTGCAGATAGTACCTTTGTCCAAATAGGGAAACGTATTTGCCATAAATGCAGGCACGTAGATGTCAGCATCGGCATTCTCGTTGAATGCCTTGAGTGTGGCAATATCTTTCCATGCCTGATAGGCACTTGAATCTGTCTCCGTACATAAAGCCAAAGCACGTTGCTCATACTCAGAACCTTTCTTTGTGATTTGCCCCATATCGTCCACGGTGAGCGTATAGGTCATATCCGTCCGGATATGCGAAGGTTGGTAATCAACATTGCCAAGTTGTTTTTCATCAAAGAAATCGGCACATGATACCATGAGCAATGCTATAGCAGGAAGAATATATTTTGTTGTCTTCATATTCGTAAATATTTATCCGTTAAACCATTAGAATGACACTTTCAATCGAAGATTCCATTGGCGGCCTTTGTTGTAGAAGAAATAGATATTGTCAATCGTATTCTCTACAATAGATTGTGATACTGCGTTCGCACTCCAAGCCTTCTCAATATAGTGTTGGTCGAGAATGTTAGTCACATTGGCAGACAAAGTAGCACGTAGCGCACCAATCTCAAAGGAATAACTTGCACGCATATCCAACGCTCCGCCTACCGGACAACGATACGGCTCGATGATATTCACCGTCTTGCCCACGGTGAGGTTAGAACCCGAGAAAGAGTAATAGGAGTAGTTACGGTCGTACAACGTATAGTCCGCGCCTATACGGAAACCCTTAAATGGTTTGAACAACAAGCCAAGACTTGCCGTGGTTTGTGCCTGACCACCGACATGGATATTCTCGAGGTTCACTTTTGCCCAAGCATGCTCTTTGCCTTCGTCAGTGCAGCCCGGGGTTGTAGTCTCGCCTGTGGAAGTGACAGCATTGCCGTGTTCATCGTAGATATATCCAATGACATCTTGTCCCTTCCAACGCCAGTCTCCCAATGAGAACATTGCGTTAATTTCCATCCACTTCACAGGGCGTGCTTTGAGTTCAAACTCCAATCCCATGTGCTGGGCATTGACACCCGTCATGTTGATATAACCCGTCTGCTGATTATCCAAAGAGGTAGATTTAGACATTGTTTTATCCATCCAACGGGTGTAGTAGCCATTGAATACGAGATTCACATACTCATTGTGGAAACCGTATCCCGCTTCCACAGATGCAATCTTCTCGTTGGCTGCGTTACGGTTGAAAGCATGGCTGGTGTTAGAGGTCATGAAAGCACCATTGAATTTCGGCGCACGACTAATGAAACCGGCATTAACAAAGAGGTTGTTATGGTTATTGATATTGTAGTTCACACCACCTTTGATAGTACCGCCTGCAAAACCGATAGTCTCGGAACGCTGATGCTCTTCATCGTAGTAGAAGCGATCTACACGCCAATAACTGGTATAAGAAAAAGAGCCGTTGAGGAAAGCAGACAAGCGGTCTTGGTTCCACTCAAGTGTGGCAAAAGCCCCCTCTTGCATCACATGTCCTGTATAATCACGATAAACCACATCCCCTACCGTTTGCTTTGCATACGTCCAATTTGGGTCATTACGATGTATATTATTGCTTGCTGAAACGCTGTTGGCACGTGTGGCATCAATGAAATAGTCGCCACTCATAAGGTCACTGATAACCGCCGTATGAATACCCTCGTAGTAACGCAGGTCAACGCCCGCCGTAAGGTCAAGACGGTCGTCAAGGAACTTGTTGTTATAGGAACTTACAAGACCATACCAGTTGTGGTAGTTTCTATTCTCACAGATAACAAGTTGCGAACCATTCTCGCTGGCAGCATTGAGATCTTCGATAGCCCCATAATCGAAAGTACCATCCTCGCGACGGAAAGTGGTACAGAGTACACCATTGTAGGCACCGCGTGTGAGGTCGGAATAGGCGTATTGCGAATAAGGACTCGGTTCGCCCGTGTTTCCAAAACCACGGCCGATAGAAGTGTACAATGATGTAGAAAGGCTGGACTTATGGTCGATTTGCCACACGTGATTCAAACTGATTTGCGGTTTATGGTATGAATTGTAGTTGCATCCTTTTTGCTTGCCGTTGTTGCCATAGCCGTAAGCGGGATTGTAACGGCGATAATCCATACCATCGGTCATATACTTCTTGACATTGTTCCACTCGGCAAGAGTAAGCGCACCGCTTGAACCCGACGGGCGTGTCCAGTGCCATTGAGGAGCACCAAAGCCAGTAAGGCTGAGTTGATGGTTTTCGTTGATGCGCTTTGCGATATTAGCAAAATAACTATAGCCTTGATAGCCCGTACCCTGAATATATCCGTCGCCCCAACTACGCGAACCGAGTACGGTGATTGCCCAACCATTCTTCATAAGACCTGTGGAAACGGAAAAGGCAATTTTGTTGGCACCATCGTTGCCCATTGAGTAA
The DNA here is from genome assembly GCA_934692905.1 of uncultured Bacteroidales bacterium. Taxonomy (GTDB): domain Bacteria; phylum Bacteroidota; class Bacteroidia; order Bacteroidales; family Paludibacteraceae; genus Colicola. The sequence goes on along the minus strand of CAKUUM010000024.1, from coordinate 1,321 downwards.
GTCATGAAACCACCTTTCTTGGCATCAATGCCTTTGGTGACGATGTTGATAGTACCACCCACGGAAGGTGCGCTGACCTTGCTGGCACCCATACCGCGTTGGGTTTGCATGACAGAGGTAACGTCGCTAAGTCCTTGCCAGTTAGACCAATAGACGGTTCCGCCCTCCATATCGTTCATTGGCACACCGTTAATCATAGTGGCTACGTTGGTATTGTCGAAGCCTCGCATCCATATCTCACTGTCTCCCCAGCCGCCGCCTTGTCCGTTGGCGTGTACACCCGGGGTGTTCTTGAGTACCTCTACGAACTCACCGCCACCGAGACGTTCTTCAATGTCCAAAGCACTGACTTGGCTGACTGCCACCGGCGTCTTCTGTTGGCGTGCCATCTGACCGGTGATGGTGACATCTTCGAGACCGACAGCCTCGGGGTCCAGTTTGATAGTGCCGAGGTTGGCGGACTTCGCCGTTATCTCCGCGTTGGCATAACCCACATAGGAGAGTTGCAACTTGGCACCCTGTGCAACCGACAACTTGAAGTTTCCGTCAAGGTCAGTGACTACACCGTTGGTGGTACCCTTCTCCAGAATGGAAACACCAATCAGCGGTTCGCCATTGGCGGCATCCAACACCGTACCCGTGACGGTGACCGATTGAGCATAGATGGCAATGGTCGCCATCATGCTGAGTAAAAGAGTAAAGATTTTTTGCATATTTACCATATTTGGTGGTTACTATTGTCGCTATTTGGCTTTTTTCGGGATGCGTTTGGGGACAAATTGGGTCGTTTATCCGTTACCTATCCCTTGCTCATCCCTTGCGTATCCCTTGCTGTTTGCCTCGACTTTGGAGAGACGGGGTCTCGGTCGAGTTGCGAAGCGTTTGCAATTATTAACGATTGGACTTCTTGTTGGTCTTTTTCGCCTTTACGTTTTGCTCCTGGGCGGTGGCTTGGGCGTTCAGCATTCGGGCGGTGTGTGCATCAATCAACGCCTGCGCGATGTAGTCTTCCACTATATCCGCGTATGCGCGGAAGCCGAGGTCGGTGAGATGAATGCCGTCCACCGTACCCTCCATGTCCTCGCCCACGAGTCCGTCGGTGGGTACATAGTACAAGCCCACGGGGTTCTCCGCCTTCAGACGCTCGTAGTTGCGGCGGAAGGCAGCGTTCTTCTTGGGCAGGTAGTCGCGGAAGAAAGCGTTGTGGCGCGCATACGGATAGGTGATGCCCTCCACCATGATGACGGGCACATCGGGACGCAGGCGGCGCAGGATGGATACGAAGTCGTAGGTGAGCGTGTCGCACATCATCTCGGTGCAG
>CAKUUM010000023.1 GCA_934692905.1 uncultured Bacteroidales bacterium | reverse complement strand
CAAAATCACCTTATACGGATGTTATTCGCCATCGCAACATCGCAAACCATCGCTCAATTTTGATGCGGTTGCCCTGGGAACAATTGTATCTCCGAGAGCCCACTGATGGAATGACAGGATGCGGATATGCTTGTTGCCTTCGATGAAGTTGTCTGTCCGGCGAAGGGTAACGATACTGCCTTGGTTCACGGACAATGCTTCCATAGCAGCAAGCAGCCACTGCACCTCGCGCTGATAGGTATCGGTATTGAAATCGGCGCAAACCTGTACCAATTCGGTACAGCGGTTGTTGTGTGTTGCTACAAAATCGCACTCATGCCCGTTATGGTTGAAATAGTACACGCTTTTGCACTTGCGGCAGCAACTCACGTGCGAAACTTGCGCAGTCGGACAATGTATTCTATTGGCGCTGAAATGTTTGCAGGATAGTACGTTGTAGTATCATAATGGCAACAGGCTGTTATTTATCACCTGCAAAGATACTGCTTTTTATCGGGATGCACAATAGTTTCCATTTGTTTTGTAAATATATTCCCATTTGTAATGGTAATATATACGTGAGTTCGATATAACAGCAACTTATAGAACTAAACCAATAAAACCAAACAAAACTTTGTCTTGCGGTACCAAATGACACCCTACTGCGCTTGCAGGTGAACCCGATACATGTGCCGCGCTTGCGATGAATATGGTCAAAAGGTATTCAAAACAGGCATTATCGGGACTTTTATGAACGGACGGCTAGCCGTATTATCACAGATTAGCCGTAAATTGCATTATCGAGCATCATTCTCCGCCAATCGCCGTGAAAAATAACCGCAAAACTTTTGTATGCACGGAAAAAAGTGTACCTTTGCAGTGCATTTCCTAAAATAAAGGAAAGATATTATGATTTCTTTCCTTAAAAAAAGGAAACATATATCACCAAATAACTACTCATTATGCTTAGAGATGTTATCAAACAACTCATTGTTCTCAACCAGAACCACATACCGTTTCCGCTGAAAGAGCGGGACGACCGCTTGCCGCTACACTCGGGACGAATTATCACTATCCCGGGAGTTCGCCGCTGCGGCAAGTCCTGCAAGATGAAGATAGCCATCAATGAATTGGTGGATAGCGGTGTCTCGCCACAAAACATACTATGGATAGGGTTTGACGATGAACGACTGGCGGATATGCAAGCGCAAGACCTCAACGAGGTGCTTGAGGCATATCGCGAACTGTATCCCGCCACTCCGCTTTCGGAGGTATATATGTTTTTTGATGAGATACAGAATATCGACGGTTGGGAGTTATTCGTCATTCGGGTGTTCAAGAACTATTGTGCCAATATATTCATCAGCGGAAGCAATGCCAAGATGCTCAGCCAAGAGGTCGCGACGGCTCTGCGGGGTTGGGCGTTGGAGTACAAGACGTATCCGTTGAGTTTCTCGGAGTATTGCCGTTTCTTGGATATTCCTACCGAGCGTCTGGACGAGCAGCAAACCACACAACTGCATCTGGCATGGGATACCTACAACCGCCAAGGAGGTTTTCCTGAGGTGGTGCTGACGCACGATGCTATTCTGAAGGACAAACAGTTGCAGAGTTACTACAATGCCATGCTGTTCAGAGACTTGGTGGAACGTCATCGAATCAGCAATATCGGAGTGTTACGCTATTTTATCAAGCGCATTATGAATAATGTCACCAAACCGACCAGTATCAATAGCATCTACAATGACATTCGCTCGCAAGGGCTGAAGGTGAGCAAAGATGAACTTTATCTTTGGGCGGACTACTTATGCGAGAGTTTTATGTTTGTTCGGGTACCCCGCTACACATCTTCGCTTATCAGGGAGGAGCAAGGGCTCAAGAAATACTACTTTATAGACAACGGGATGCGCCAGAACATTCTGCTTCCGCATAATCAGGATGACGGTAAACTGTTGGAAAGCAACGTCTTCTTACATCTTTGCCGTTCTTGCGGTGAGTCGGATAAGGTTTACTACTTTATGGGGGACAAAGAGTGTGATTTTGTGGTGCAACGCGGAGAGCAGGTACTGCAACTTGTACAAGCATGTTGGCAATTGGAGGATACAGAGACGCGGGAGCGGGAGATAGCAGGTTTGTTGGAAGCCAGCCAAGCCACCGGTTGTACCCGGTTGAGCATTATCACCCACAACCAAGAGGAGACTATCGTGCGCGGCGGGCTCACCATTCACGTACTATCCGCATGGAAATGGATGCTCCATTCATCTTCTGCAAGCTGGTAATTTGGAGTACGGTATAACAGACGGCTACGCCGTATTATCACAGATTAGCCACAAATTCCATGTCTTAAAATTAGCACAACTGACATTATCTTAACTTTCGAAAGACGGAGCAAAGATAATACGGGAACAGGAGTTTTGCAAGGACGGCTGTCCTTATTAGTGATAGAGGGTAGAGGGTAGTAGAGAATAGAGAGTAGAGGATAGAGAATAGAGAATAGAGAATAGAGAGTAGAGAGTAGAGAGTAGAGGATAGAGAATAGAGAATAGACTGTAAGGAGTAGAGGTGTAGAGATAGCCCTATGAAATATAGTTATTTGTGGAATGGCGTATTAGTTTTTCAGTGTGTTGCGGAGAGATAGAGTCCGGCGGCGGATGTCGTCCTCATATTTATGGCTTTGTCGGAAAGCACGCCAAAGGCTGTTGGGTGAGACAAGCCAGCCCACAATGGGAGTGAGTGCGTCTGCCAACATCGGCATACTATGCCAGCGGCATGGCCATTGTTCACCATTGCGTTCCCGTGCTTTGATTTCTACGACCAGACGGACATAGTCGTCCTGCACAAAGAAATCGTTGGCAGCACGCCGTACGGCATCCCGCAGGCTGAGCAGGTCTGCCAACAGGTGCTCCTGCTGCTCCAAAAGCGTGTGTATCTGCTGCGTGGACTGCCGCCACCGGAGCAGTGTCGGGTCAGAAAGCGAATGGCTCATAGGCTGGGTTGACAAGACAGCGATTGCACTTGGCAAGGTGCCACGCGATGGATAGTGAGAAGGAAGGTGAGAGAGTGCTCCTGCATATCATTTGCACTCGTGCCCAACAGGTCTGCCAGAGATACACTGAAATAGTCGGCAATAGTATCCAGTTCAGGAAGCGTCAACGGGCGTTCTCCCCGTTCGATACGTGACCACCCACATTCACTACACCCGATAACTTCAGACAGGGCAGTTTGCTTGACTCCGCGGGCGATACGCAATTGTTTGATGGCGCGAATAGCGCATTCATTGATGTTTGATTTCATGTTGTTTGTCATTATGGTTTCGGCTGCAAAATTACAGCATTTTTCGGGGTTTGTATAATCAAAATAGGGGTAAAAATAATCGCTACGTGCACATGATTGGCGCGTAGCGATTACGGACTATGTGTGTAAGTCTTATCAATACAGATACCGGCTTACATCCACAGCATAACCTCTGTATCCATTAGAGAGTATGGTATCTTCTACGAAAAATATACTTTGTCAATACTTTGCAATTGTTTCCGATACCACACTGCCATCGGTCATGTACTTTTGCAAGACATAGAAACCACTCGGAAAAGCGGAAAGGTCTGTGTCAGCATCATAGATGGTTTGGAGCAATTGCCCGCTGACATTATAGACCGCAATGTGGTCAATAGTGGTACTGGTTTGTATTTGAGTTGTGATGTCGAAACCTAAATCACCTGTCGTATCTGCCTCATTCTCAATGCTCGGTGATTTGTGTGCAGCAGGAGCATTTCTTGTACCAGAATAGTCATCACAGGGGAGGTCTTTGATAGCGATGTGTACATTGCTACCAGTCTTAAACCAACAACCACTAGTTATACGCACTTGTGTATTGGAATACAGATAAGAAGAACCTTGTGCAGGAACAATATAGTCCTCAAGCGTGATATTCCCGCACTGAATGCTAATAAACTGACCAGCACCTTGCGTGCCGGATATACGCGAAGAGCCACTTAAAATTGCAGGTTCAATGCCAAATATCGCTTGCTGTACACTATTGTATGTCTCTTTGCTATTACTGACATGTGGTTGTAACGCATCCAATGCGAAGAATGTGCTATTCAGTTTCGAGTCTTTCCAGCCCCAGTTGATGCAAAAATAATCCCCTTGATACCCGTACACAACAAACGCATGCCCTCCTTCAGGTCCTTGTCCTCGATACAGAATAGGTCTCTTAGCATCTATTTCTGCTTTCATCTTTTTTATCCAATTCTTATTCCCTGTTTTAGAGAGCAAAGAAAGGGTTGTAGAATATCCCCAAATATTCGTGAGGGCATTTTTCGTATCGGTAAAATCAGAGGTAGAACCATTACTTTCATACTTTGTGTGTATACTATAACCACAATCTCTAAGTAAAGTGGCTATCATGTTAGCGTGCGCAACGGGTGTCGTATTATGTAATGTTGGTGGCATCATATCCCAGTCATACCATTGAGAATGGGTCGCAGAACTTGGGGTTCCGTTTGTTGATATGGAATTTGGAATGGCGTGAGCATAAAGAGGCCATTTGTAATACCATAATACTTGTGCTAATGCTACAGCCCCACAGCCGGCACGAGTATGCCCACACCTTGGTGTATAAAACGTGGGGCATAGCATATTATACGATAGTTTACAACTATCATCATTGTTATAACTTTGATTCCATAATACTTCGGCACAACGTTCCAGAATAGTTGCCGCTGTAGTCGTCTCTGTACTCATTACCCCTGCCGATAGTTGTTGCCATTGTGGGTGCTCCTCTGTATTTGGACAATTATCTTGTACAAAACGTATTTCATCGTTATATTCATACAACAAATCCGCCATTCCATCAGGAATATCATTAATATCCAAAGCCACTCCAGTTGTAGAGTATGCCAAAATTGGCTGTACTCGAGTATCGTTAGATAGTATCACCCAACCAACTGCAGAATTTACAAGATACAGATTCGATAATTCATGAGCGGAAAGATTAGTTGTTTCCGTAATGACATTTGTCTGTACCTGTACAGGTTGGTTATCGTTGTGCGTCATACCTGACAGAAAAGCCAAGCCTATTTGTTGAGCACGTTCTTGTGTCACATTTTCTGCTAATATGACAACAGAACAAAGACAAATGGAGACTAAAAGTATTAACTTTTTCATATCGGGTTCTTTTTAAGTTCTTCTAATGAGGTATAGTGTACATCTTTGCTCTGCTCTTTAAGAACATCTTTGTATTCTCCGCTTTGGAATAGTTCTATGACTTTTTGCTCGTATAGGTGTTGCACATCTAGTAAATGTCTAAATAATTCAGCATCTTCCTCCACACCACAAGGCATAGCACCATCCCAACCATATTTGTAATCCAAGTAAAGTGTGCTGTCTTTCCATACTTGACACTTTCCTGATTGTAAGATATCCTGCAATCTAATATTGTAAATTTTATCTATTGTTTTGGAGGTGAATCCATAATACTCAGCAAAAGGGGCTTCCGCCAACACCGTCACATCATCAATAGCCCAACGTTGGTAGGGAGATGTTAAGTCTTTCCAATCTATATCAAGCAACACAGGAATATGGAAATTATAACGTGAAACAAGCCTTGACCACGGCCAACGTGCCAACAAGTAGCCATTACCCATATCTATATAAGGCTGATTCCCCACATCAAAAAAACTTTCACATGTGTATCCTGTACATACAGGATTCAGTTCAAAACTATCCAATTTAGCGTCATAGTAGGCAAGTGCTCCATCACGACGAACCAAAGTCCTCTCTACATACGGGGTTGCAAGTATCTTTTGGGCATAGTCTGCGTTCGTAAATTTGACCACTTGAAAAATAAGATAGTCAGGAGCATGTCCGCCAGGACCATTCGTGTGCTTGCACGAGGATAAACAAAAAACTATTGCGATAAGTCCGAAGAATAATAGCCTATTTGGTAAAATACAATTTAATCTCATAATGCTACTTTTTTAGTTGTTCAACCTGTTGCTGCAAATCTTGGATAGTTTGCTCTTGTTGGATAAGATAAAGTGTGAGTTCCTCTATCTTTTGGAGAAGTTGGATTTGCAGTTCATTGACACTAACACCATTTTTCTCCATTTGTTCCGCGGATTGGATTTCGGGCAAATGCTTGTGTTCTTGAATGAACTGCTGTACCTCACTCAGTGAACGTAGGTTATAATCTTCTGCAAAAACGAAGTCTGCAGAACCCGAATTGACAATTATTTCATTGGCACGGATGGTACCGTTTACATCCAACATATAATTGGGGGCTGTAGTTCCTATACCCACTTTTGTTGTGGCAATGATTTGAGAAGCACGAATTGTGCCACTTACATCCAAACGGCAAGCAGGATTAGATGTGCCTATGCCAACATAACCATTATTTCTGAGGATAGTCAGGCGTGGAGTAAAGTTCGTTTGCAGTATAAGGTTGCTATTATTTGCACTAAAGGCTCCTGAGTTGTTGAATATCGGCTTGTCGAATACGTAGCGGCTGAGGTCGGTATTGAAATCCATCGTTTTAGTAGAGGTAGGACCGACATATACATATCCACTGTCCGTGCGAATCATCAGTTGCCCTGCCGTACCCGTACCACGGATGGCACCTGCGATATGCAGTTTCTCTTTGGGCTCGTCCACCCCTATTCCCACCTTACCCGAACTGGCGGTCATAATCACATTGGCATTCGGCGTATAGCGATTGATATAGACATTGTGGTTTCCATAACCATTGGGATTACCACCCAAGATAAGGTATCCTTCGTTGCTACCACGTATCATACCTCCCCGCGGAGAACCAAAGCAAGTGTACTGATTGTAATCATCACCCAGGACTGCCGTGACTTTGGTGCCCATAAAATCTTGGTAACCGGATGTAAATAACATTCCAGATGCCACTTCGACATCGCCATTGAGATAGGTGGTCTCAGAAGAAGGGTGATGTTCATCTATCACAGCAAAGCGAATAGTGATAGCAGGATCTTTGGGAACATAGGCATAATCCTGGGTGAAACCATTGATTACAAAAGTAAGATTGTATGCATTGCTTATAGTGTCCACATATACGCCCATTGCAAAAGCAGTATTCGGCTCTGTAATAATGTCCTGTACTTCATTGACCAATAGCATCATTTGCGTACGACCTGTGCGCTTGAGATATGTGCTATTGATACGTGTTACTTTGACTCGTTTATCGCTCGGCAGTGTTATTTGCCAAAAATGTTCCGTGCCGTCAAAATCGGCAGATGACACTTTCAGTTCACCACTCATGCGGTCTTCTGCATACACAACCTGTGACACATTGGCAGCAAACAACGAATGGCTGCCTAATATAGCGAGGCATGCCATGGAGAATAAAAACTTCTTCATAATAATATATTGTAATGTGAATGATGAATACTATTTGGTAGTGAATTGTCCCTCTACTGCAGTACCTGCGGACTGAATGCGAATGGTGTAGGAACCATTGGCGGGCACAGAAAAGGCTGTCATGCCATAGAAGTCTTGGTCGGCAACGGTGGTGCCAGTGGCTTGGTCGCGTACTGTAACGTGTGCGAGAGCATCCGTGTCTGCACTTGCTGTAATAGTGTTTTCATCTTGTGTGGCACGGAACCGGTTAGGGTCAGGACGACTACCTCCTTTGTCGTCTTTGTTGTCGTCCATCGGACCAAAAACAATGACTTCTGTCAGGACAATTTCTGTCTCATGGATACTCCATTGGGCAGATAGGTAGCCTATGCCCAACAGACAAACGGCTAAAAGCAGTAATTTTTTCTTCATGATGTTTTTTATTAAAAGGTTACACTTCTCCGAACATACAAACATACAATTTGTTGCTCGAATTCCAGCTGCAAAGGTAGTGCTTTTACACGAATAACGCAAGAAAAGCATGTATACAAATGAAAATCGCAATATGCTATATATCAGCAAATTGCAATTTTGTTATGTATACAATTACTATCATTAGGGTGTATGTCAGTGCCATAAACAGCCAAATCCATCAGGTATTTATGCAATTTTGCAGCACTATCAATGCCCAACTTTTTTGCTATACGTGTTCGGATGGCGCGAATGCTGTTTTCAGAATAGCACAGGTATTGCGCCATATCAGCCAACGTGATAGATGTGTATATCAAACTACACATACAGACCGTGATTTCCCGCGGTGATAAAGATTTCCGCTCCAAGTGTTTGCACACTCCCAATAATAAGTGTCCCATATCTTTCTGAAGCACAGAATAGGTATTCCACCTTTTGTCCGGGTGCGGATAACACAATTGCAAGTATTCAAGTTGCAGGCTGACTTCCGGCTCCCTCTGGGTATTAACCCAATGCACCAAATCTTGGACCAAGGATGTCTTGTGTTGCAATTGTTGTTCTGCTTGCTGCAACTGTATTGCAGTATGCTGCAACATAGTAGTTTGCGTTTGTAGTTGTGTCTTCAGTTCCTCTATTACAGCATCCTTGTCTTGCAATGCCATATTCTTTCTGGCGATTGCCATACCCTGGGCACGTATTTGCGCATCTCGTTGCCACAGGGCAATGCGTTTATGATGTTGTAGCAGCAAAAGAAGGAGAAACAGTAAGCCACACGCCAAAATGGTAATACATACAGCAATTTTCCATGATCTATACGGGTGGGGCTGAACAATATAATCACGACATTTGGCAACAGCCATAGTGTATGCATTTTCCATCTCACGTTTTTCCCGCCCCACATCCTCCCTGTTGTGAGAATAGGTAGCAACCAATTCAATATCACCTGCCTGCTTTGCGTGCTTTACCAACGTGTAGTATGCATTGGAGATTAAGTAAGGATTGGCTGAGTGGCGAACTATGTATTCGGCGTAAGGATATGCTTGTGCAGACTTGTTGATACTCTCATATATTTGCGCTATCTTCATGTAGTCAAAACACTTATACTCCTCGCCCCGGGGAACATTAATCACTTGCAAAAAACAGGTCAAAGCGGAATCGTATTGCTGTCGGTCATAAAAATAGATGCCCCTCGTCCCCAACAGGCAAGCATAATGAGCACTATCCAATGGAAATGTTTGTGCCTCTCGCCAAAGGCTATCGGCTATTTGGTATTCGCCAAGTTGGCAATAATTTTCACTAAGGAAAAGCAAGCCATACGTGTAACGTGCCGTATCGCCGCTTTCACGAAAAGCCTCAGTAGAACGCTGTCTGAAAACAAGAGCAAGGCTGTCTTCGGCTTGCTGGCTGCAAATATATGCCATGCAGGCGTTTACCCGTCCGCGGCGGATGGGGTCATCGGGATGCAGACGGTCGCAGGCTATATAACAATCAGCGGCATCAGGGATGAGTGAACAGTTGTCCTCCAGATTGCGCCCCATATAATAGTACGCCGCAGCGAGGGTGTTACGGTGAAAGTGGCGGGCTATGGGTTTGCGGAGTGTGCGGATGGCAGCACGAAGTGCCACGGTGTCGGAATACAATTGGTGCTCCGCATCCATACTATCCGCTATGGCGATGATGCGTTCTGCCTCCCGAACCCGCGAGGAAGATGAGGTGCAAGCCGTTGTTGCCATTTGCCCCGCAAGCAACAACAGCAGCAGTAAATATGTTACTTTAATTCTCATTTCGCCCACAAAGTTACATTAAATTTACAATGTACGCAATAGGGGGGAGAGCAACTTATTTGTGCGAGATAAATGAACGGACGGCTGCACAACTTCTTCCGAGCAGCCTGTACAGAACTACGATACACCGAGAATTTTGACATTTTGCAAGTATAAAAGTTGCGGATTTTTGACAAAATAGCACGTTTAAACTTATAGATTTTTAACAAAAACAAGAAACATCATTGTGTAACTCATTTAATTACATACGGTTGCAATTCTTTCAGAAGTCCTTCTCCGACCTGTTATTACCCCCAGCGCAAGGTCGCGGCAAGGTCAGCGGAATCACATACTAATCACATACTAATCACATACTAACCACATACTAATCTCATACACTTAGCCAGAGAAACAATGCGCAATTCTCAATGCATAATGCGCAAGTTTCAATGCACAATGCGTAATGCGTAATGCACAATGACGCAGAGGAGTGACTGATTATGAGAGAGTTCCGAGAGGATTATAGTGAATTGCGCAGGGAAGTTGCATATATGTGAGAAAAACAGTACCTTTGCGGGAGATTAGAGATTAGAGATTAGGGAGTAGGGATTAGAGGGTAGAGAGTAGAGGGTAGAGAGTAGAGATTCAGGGTATGTTACCATTGGCAGAGCGGTTGCGGCCGCAGACATTGGACGGATATTTCGGACAGAAGCACCTCGTGGGCGAGGGCGCCGTGCTGCGCAAGATGATAGAAAGCGGCAATCTGAGCAGTTTCATCCTGTGGGGTCCCCCCGGGGTGGGCAAGACGACGCTGGCACGCATCATTGCGCACGAGTTGGAACGCCCGTTCTACACCCTGTCCGCCGTGACGAGCGGGGTGAAAGAGGTGCGCGAGGTGATAGACAAAGCCAAACGCACGATGGCAATGAACAGCGGCATCTTTGCAGCCACCACAGACAGGCGCTCCCCTATCCTGTTCATAGACGAGATACACAGGTTCTCCAAGTCGCAGCAAGACAGTCTGTTAGGGGCTGTGGAAGAGGGGACGATAACGCTGATTGGCGCCACGACGGAGAACCCGTCGTTTGAGGTGATAACGCCATTGCTGAGCCGGTGCCAGGTGTATGTGCTGAAGCCGTTGGACAAGGAGGATTTGCTGGAACTCATGCACCATGCGCTGAATGACGACGAGTACATAAGGTCATTGAATATAGAGGTCAGGGAGACGGACAGCCTGCTGCGCTACTCGGGCGGCGACGCAAGAAAGTTGCTGAATATCATCGAGTTGGTAACCAACGCGGGCGTGCGCGTGATAGACAATGAGACAGTGACGCGGCAGTTGCAGCAGAACCCCGTGCAGTACGACAAGGACGGGGAGTTGCACTACGACATCATCTCGGCGTTTATCAAATCCATCCGCGGGAGCGACCCCGATGCGGCGTTGTATTGGCTGGCACGCATGGTGGCGGCGGGCGAGGACCCGAAGTTTATCGCCCGCAGACTGGTGATTTCGGCAAGTGAGGACATCGGTTTGGCAAACCCGAATGCGATGCTAGTTGCCAATGCGTGCTTCGACACGCTGACCAAGATTGGTTGGCCCGAAGGGCGGATACCGCTGGCGATGGCAACGGTGTATCTGGCGACCTCGCAGAAGTCCAATTCCGCCTATCTGGCAATTGATGCCGCCTTGCAGGCGGTAGAGAAAACAGGCAACCTGCCCGTGCCCCTGCACCTGAGGAACGCGCCCACGAAACTGATGGAGGAATTGGGGTACAGCGACGGGTACAAGTACGCGCATGACTACCCGAACCACTTTGTAAAACAGCAGTTTATGCCCGACGAATTGGCAGGGACGCACTTCTGGCAGGCACAGGGCAGCCCGCAAGAACAGAAGATGGCGGAGTGGATGAAGTTCCTGTGGGAGAGAGGTTAGGGAGTAGAGAGTAGAGATTAGAGAGTAGAGATTAGGGATTAGTGGGAGTGTATTTCTATATTATTTTCAGCAAAGTATTGCGTAGTTAAAATAATTTATGTAACTTTGCAGACGTTTTTAGAAACACATAACCACTTACACTCAAGACATTACATTATGGCAAAAATTTTAGTAATTGACGACGAACGTGCGATACGCAACACTCTGAAAGAGATTTTGGAATTCGAGGGGTACACCGTGGAGACCGTGGAAGACGGGAAAAAGGGTCTGGACAAGGCTCTGACGGGCGTATATAACCTGATATTCTCGGACGTGAAGATGCCCGAGATGGATGGTCTGGAGTTCCTGACCGCGTACCACAAAGGCATTCAACAGATTGGTGGTGAGGATGTTCCGGTGGTAATGATTTCGGGACACGGCACCGTGGAGACGGCCGTGGAAGCCCTGAAAAACGGGGCTTTTGACTTCATCGAGAAGCCGCTGGACCTCAACCGTCTGCTGCTGACCACCAAGCATGCGCTGGACCACAAGTCGCTGGTGCAGGAGACCAAAGTGCTGCGCAAAAAAGTGGGCACCAAGAACCAGATGATAGGCGAGAGCCCTGCCATCATGCACGTGCGCGCGATAATAGACAAGGTGGCACCTACCGAGGCGCGTGTGTTCATCACGGGGTCGAACGGTACGGGAAAAGAGGTGGTGGCACACCTGATACACGAGAATAGCGCCCGCGCCAACGGTCCGATGGTGGAGGTGAACTGTGCGGCGATACCGAGCGAACTGATTGAAAGTGAGTTGTTCGGGCATATGAAGGGCAGTTTTACGGGTGCAGTGAAAGACCGTGCGGGCAAGTTCGAGCAAGCCGACGGCGGTACGCTGTTCTTGGACGAGATAGGCGACATGAGCCTGTCGGCACAGACAAAAGTGCTGCGCGCGCTGCAGGAAAACGAGATAACGCGTGTGGGCAGCGACAAGACCATCAAGGTGAATGTGCGCGTGGTGGCAGCCACCAACAAAGACCTGCACAAGGAGATTGAGGCGGGGCACTTCCGCGAAGACCTGTTCCACCGCCTGAACGTGATACCTATCCATGTGCCCGACCTGGAGGACAGAAAAGAGGATATACCGCTGTTAGTCAACCACTTCACGCAGTTGATATGCAACGAGCAGGGCTGGAAAGTGAAGAACTTCTCCGATGACGCCATAGCAGCCTTGCAGCAGCACCATTGGCCCGGCAATATCCGCGAACTGCGCAACGTGGTGGAACGACTGATAATCCTCTCGGGCGACACCATAACCGCCGAGGACGTGGCAACGTATGCTTGACAGTTAATTTAGTTGAGAGTTGAGTGTTGAGTGTTGAGAGCAGTTGTTAAGTGGAAAGTTAAGAGTTTAGCACGTAATGCTATCCAACTAACAACTCTCCACTGCACTAAACTCTAATCTCTAAACTCTGAACTTCTATAAACTATCAACTTATCCACTCTGAAAAAACGGTGTTTCTCCGCAAACTGAACATATTGAACTACAAGAATATCCGAGAGGCGAGCCTGCATTTCTCGGATAAACTGAATTGTTTCATAGGGCTCAACGGGCAGGGCAAGACCAACATTCTGGACGCCATCTACTATCTGAGTTTCACCAAGTCGGCGTACAACACCATTGACAGTCAGAACATTACGCACGGCGAGGAACTCGCTATGCTGCAAGGTTTGTATTCAATGCGTAATGCGCAATGCGCAATGCACAATGACAATGACAACGAGGAGGTGGTTATCTCCTGTGGCATCAAGCGGGGGCAGAAGAAGCAGTTCCGGCGCGGCAAGAAGGACTACAAACGCCTGATAGACCATATAGGGCTGATACCATTGGTGATGGTGAGCCCGCAGGACAGCGAGTTGGTGAGTGAGGGGAGTGACGAGCGCAGGCGGTTTATGGACGGGGTGATTTCGCAGTACAACCGCCTCTATCTGGAGCACCTGACGCAGTACAACGCCCTGCTCAAACAGCGCAACGCCCTGCTCAAGCAGTATGAGGACACGCCTGCCAGTGCAGTGCCGACAGACCTTTTCGAGGTGATAGAAGCACAACTGGCGGAACATGCCACCTATATATATAAGGAGCGGCAAGAGTTCATCGAGCAGTTCGTGCCGTATTTTCGGGAGGTGTACGCCACCATTTCGGGCGACAAGGAGCAGCCCGCGTTGCAATATGTGTCACAACTGCAGAATAGGGATTTGACAGAGGCGTTTGGCAGAACCCGTGCGCGGGATTTGATACTCGGCTGGAGCAGCCAGGGGGTGCACAAGGACGAATTGGAAATGTACCTCGGCGAATACCCGCTGAAGCGCGTAGGCAGTCAGGGGCAGCAAAAGACCTTCCTGCTGGCTATGAAACTGGGGCAGGCGTTGTACCTCGGGCAGACCATGGACAACGGCAACCCTATCCTGCTGCTGGACGACATCTTCGACAAGTTGGACAGCGAGCGCGTGGAGCAAATCATCCGCCTGACGGCAGACAACCGCTTCGGGCAGATATTCATCACCGACACCGACCGTCAGCACCTGACGAGCATTCTGCGACAGACAGACACACCCAACCTGACCCATCATGCCACCATTTTCCATGTGAGTGACGGGCAAGTGGAGGTCAGTAACCTATGACCAACCTATAACGATTTCCCCGAAAAAGATATTATTTTCTCGGCGCCGAGATATACGTGGGATAGAACGTTGTGCGCAGGCTGTCGGCAATCCCGCCCTTGTTGTGCAGCAGTGATTGTGCCGAGAAATAGCACTCCCCTTGTATGGCGGGCGTACCTTGCGGAGTCTGGATGGTCTCGTTCAGCCGCAGTTGGCGGCAAATCTCATTGCCTGTGCGCCATGCTTCGGGACCTTTCGGGTCGCCTAATTTATACGGTGCCATACCTATATATACCTTGCACCCGTACGAGTGTTCCGCCCACCAGCGCGCCAGCACGGCATAGTCAGCTACCTTCTTGCCTATCTCCCAATAGAGTTGCGGCACCACATAGTCAATCCACCCTTTCTCCATCCACAGCAGGATATCGGCATAGAGTTCGTCGTAGTTCTGCAACCCGTTGGTCTCACTGCCACGCGGGTCGTTCTGCTTGTTGCGCCAGATGCCAAACGGCGAGATACCGAACTCCACACTGGGTTTGATACGCTGAATGGTCTCGTGGATATCCTGAATGGCAAGGTTCACATTATTACGTCTCCAGTCTGCTATGTTGGTGTACCCCCGCGGGTGTGCCGCGAAGCAAGCCGAATCGGGAAGTGCCTGACCCTTGATGGGATAGGGATAGAAATAGTCGTCCATGTGAATAGCCTGGATGTCGTAGTTGGTCACCAGTTCAGCCACCACCGAGCACAGCCAGTCGCGCGTCTCGTCCAACCCAGGCTCAAAATACCACTGCTTGCCGTACTTCCAGAACCATTCGGGGTGCTGGCGGAACACATGCGTCTCCGCCAAGTCCTCTATCCTGCCGCCCGCAATAGTCACGCGGTAGGGGTTGATCCACACGTGCACATCTATCCCGCGTTTGTGGGCCTCTTCACACACAAACTCCAACGGGTCATACCCCGCAGCCTTGCCTTGTTTGCCCGTCAGCCAGGCACTCCAAGGCTCAAACTTCGACGGATAGAGGGCATCTGCCGTAGGACGGACCTGAAAGATGATAGCATTGAGATTCATCGCCTGAAAAGCGTCCAGCATATTGAGCATATCGGCTCTTTGCTTTGCCTCATCGCCCACAGCGTCCTTCTGCGGCCAATCGATATTGCTCACACTGCTCACCCACGTGGCACGAAAATGCGGCTCTGCCGCCCACACCAATGATACTGCACCCGCTAACAGGGCAACCAAAATTGACTTCTTCACTATACAAAATTTTTATTTAGCCCGCAAAGGTAACAAAAAACTTGCAGATGTACAAGAAAAAGACTAACTTTGCAGTCCCAAAAACGGTAGTCTATTCAAGTTAAAAACTAATTACGGAAAAAAGTTAAAGTTATGATTTACAGCAAAGAGGTACAAAACATGTGCCAGGTGGCTAAAGGTCCTCATCACGGACCGGCTCCCATTCCCGAAGAGGGCAAATGGGTGAAAGCCAAAGAGATTAAAGACATCTCCGGCATGACCCACGGTGTGGGATGGTGCGCTCCCCAACAAGGCGCATGCAAACTGAGTCTGAACGTAAAAGACGGCGTTATCGAAGAGGCGTTGGTAGAGACCATCGGCTGCTCGGGTATGACCCACTCGGCCGCTATGGCAGCAGAGATTCTGCCGGGCAAGACTATCCTTGAGGCGCTGAATACCGACCTCGTGTGCGATGCTATCAACACCGCCATGCGCGAGTTGTTCCTCCAAATCGTTTACGGTCGCACCCAGTCCGCTTTCAGTGAGGGCGGTTTGGCTATCGGCGCAGGATTGGAAGACCTCGGCAAGGGATTGGTCAGCCAGACTGGTACCCTCTACAGCACCAAGGCGAAAGGGGCTCGTTATCTGCAACTTACAGAGGGGTATATCACCAAGCAGTTCCTTGATGAGGACAACGAGATTTGCGGCTACGAGTACGTCCACATGGGCAAATTCATGGACGCCATCAAGAAAGGTGTGCCTGCTGACGAGGCTCTCAAACAAGTAACCGGCACCTATGGTCGCACCACCAAGGAGCAGGGCGCAGTTAAATCTATTGACCCAAGAAAGGAGTAATGCTATGATTCGTCCAGTTCAATTTGAATCACAAGACCGCCGTGAGAAACAGATTCTCGCCGCGCTCAATGCTAATGGTATCAAGAGCATTGAAGAAGCAAATCAGATTTGCGAGCAATATGGTTTGGACCCCTACCTCACTTGCGAGGAGACCCAGCGTATCTGCTTCGAGAACGCCAAGTGGGCGTATGTGGTAGGCAGTGCCATTGCCCTCAAGAAGGGTTGCAAGAACGCTGCTGAGGCTGCCGAGGCTATCGGTATAGGTTTGCAGGCCTTCTGTATCCCTGGCAGTGTGGCTGACGACCGCAAAGTAGGACTTGGACACGGCAACTTGGCAGCACGTCTGCTTCACGAGGACACCGAGTGTTTCGCTTTCCTCGCAGGTCACGAGAGTTTTGCTGCAGCCGAAGGTGCTATCAAAATCGCAGAGATGGCGAACAAGGTTCGTAAGAAACCGCTTCGCATCATCCTCAACGGTCTTGGCAAAGACGCAGCCATGATTATCAGCCGTATCAACGGTTTTACGTATGTGCAGACCGAGTTCGACTACTACACGGGCGAACTGAAAGAGGTACGCCGCAAGGCATACAGCAATGGTCCTCGTGCCAAGGTCAACTGCTATGGTGCTGATGATGTACGCGAAGGCGTGGCTATCATGTGGCATGAGAATGTGGATGTCAGCATCACCGGCAACTCCACCAACCCCACCCGCTTCCAGCACCCTGTTGCAGGTACCTACAAGAAGGAGCGTGTCTTGGCAGGCAAGCCTTACTTCAGTGTGGCTTCCGGTGGTGGTACAGGCCGTACTTTGCATCCGGATAACATGGCTGCAGGTCCTGCTTCGTATGGTATGACCGACACCATGGGCCGTATGCACTCCGATGCACAGTTTGCAGGTTCTTCTTCTGTTCCCGCACACGTAGAGATGATGGGCTTCCTCGGTATCGGTAACAACCCGATGGTAGGCTGCACCGTGGCTTGCGCCGTCAACGTAGCATTGGCACTGAACAAGTAATGTGCATAAACTGAATAAGTAATACATACTTATATACAAAAAAGAGACTGTCTAACAAGTGTAGGCAGTCTCTTTTATTATACTTTGGGGTGAGTTGACGATGCGTGACGCATCGTCAACTCATATTCTCGCTGGGGACGCGGACGCCCTCGTCCGCGGGCAGTTTGGCACAAACTGAATGGATTTCTTTTTTTGTGGGGACGTAAAGCGTAAGGCGGGTGTGTAAAGCACACTGAGCGCCTGCGGGGTGCTCTCTCGTCCGCGGTGACATCGCAGTTTTCCCTGAGGTTACCGAGACCTTGCCGAGAGGTTATCGGGGGCATTATGGTTCTGCACGTACCGTTTTTATTAAAAATAACTATCGCCTCTCCACACCCCAAACGGTGTATTCCCTACCCTCTCGCAGGATAATCACCTGTCCGTCCCGCAGTATTTTCGTCACCTTCTCGCCGTCAATCAACCCCTCGGAGGGCGCATCCGTATAGACAGGAGCCTCCACATCGCGCACCAAACGCACCGAATAGCCGAAACTGCGCAACGGCAGACTGTATGCATCCACCGTGGACGAGAAGAAATACATTCCTCGGGCGTACTCCGCTCCCGCTGCTGTGGACGACCAATAGCCGCCTATCATATTCACATAATCCACCTCACCCGCATCGCGATAGCCGGCACATGGCAGAAACACCGCGCCCGACTGTTGCAGCACGGCAAACTGCTCCTCCGTGTATTGGTTGGAAGCGTACGCCGCCTGACTTATCGTCTTCAGCGTAGTCGTCTCATTGCCATTGCCTAACACCGCCACGGGCACACCCGCAGGAGCCTTGAAACCGTCCGGAAGCAGCATAAATCCGCGTATCCGTTTGCCGTTCACATTCACACGTGCCATCGTCCAACGTGTGTGTTGGAACAGGTAAATCCACTCTTGGTCTGTCAGCACGCGCCACAACTCAGGGCGGTTGCCGCCATTCCACACGGCATTATACACTCCCCAATCCGCAAATTCCGCAGCATCGGTCAGGTCACTCGTCGCATCAATCGGTTGGTAATCAGCATTATTCAACGACGCACTCCATGGCTGATACGCCTTTGCGCCACTTCTCCAACCGCTCGTTCCCCAGCCGAAGATGTCTATCGCGCCCTCGTAATCCTCCGATGCCTGGTCATTGTCCGTACCCACATGAGCGTACTGGTTGTCGGCAAACCGCCACGTCCCGGGCTGTATCGACCAGTCGGCACAGGCATGCATACTGCCGTCACCCGCAATATATTGCAGGTTCCCTTGCGAGAAAGACACATAGCGGTTCTCTGCCACCTTGAACCTTCCTTGCAGCAGTCCAGCATCCTCTGACTCCTCACCCCACTCCACAAACAGCGCAATATACGTCGTGTTGCCCGTTGCCTTCACGGTTCGCGGGTTGTCTGCGTTGCCGTCGTCCCATTGCAGGAAGACATTATTGCGCAGCGACGCGGCTTTTATCACCAACGAGTCCCCCGCACGATACTCGCCGCCCCCTGTCACGATGCCCGCATACATGTCCGAACTCTGCACGTCAATCGTATAGGTCAATGGACGGAAATAGGCGGTAAAGGTTGTATCCGAAGTGATATACACGGTATGCGTGGCATCGGCATTGTCGTCCGACCAGCGCACAAACGCATACCCCGCCGCAGACATTGCCGTCAGTGTGGCACTCGAGCGGTAAGCGTATGTGCCGCCCCCCGTCACCGTGCCAGCCTTATCATCATCGGCAACCACATTCACCGTGTAGGTTATCGGCGTGAAATACGCTGTATATGTGACATTTACCTTTGCCACCACCGTACGAACCGAGTCCGTATTCCCGTCGTCCCAGCGCGAAAAGACGTATCCATGGGCAGACACAGCGCGCAAGGTAGCCTCTTTGCCCACCACATAGGAAGCCGAGCCGTACGCCTTGCCCGTCGCGCTGTTAGCGGACTGCGCAATGATATACACCGACTCCATATCCGGGTCGGTTGGCGGCAGAGGGTCCCAGTCATCGTCCGGGTCTGGCTCTATGATAGTTGCCTTCGCCGTCAGCGTAGTGGCTGTAGCGCCGATAGTATATTGCAAATCAGTGGTTTCCGACAGCAACGAGTCGCCCGAATACCACCCGCGGAACACATAGCCCGCCGCCACAGATGCGTGTAGCGCAACCGTGGTATGCTCACGATAGATATTTCCTGAATGAATGTTGAATGTGATTGCCTCTGCAGGCAAAGCCACCAGATTGAGTTGGCTGTATATAATAGGGGTGGCGCGCAGCGTAAATGTGACGCTCTTCTGACCGACAATATACGTAAAAGCCGTAGTCGATGCCACTTTTCTGTCACCTTCATACCACCCCTCAAAGATATAATCCTCCCCCATCGTAGCGCGAATCACCAGTGTGTCGCCCTCACGATATTTGTTCCCCGACGGGATGTTAAAGGTCGCTGCCCCCGTCGGGTTGGACTTCACGAACACCGTACTGGTCAGCACCACGGCAGGGTCTTCGGGCTGCGCGGGATTGAAGTCAAACACCGCCACAAAAGCCGCGTCAGCCTCCCCCACCGTATAGGTGAAAGCGCGTTGGTCTGTGAAATACGTTCCGTTCAGCGTCCAGTGCGAAAACACATACTCGTCGTATGCCGCCGCCTCTATGTTCAGCACATCACCTTGCAGATACTCGCCATCCACTGCCGTCACACGCCCTGCACTCGTGTCATCTGGTTTCGCCGTCACGGTATAATGGGGCGTATGCGTAAACACCGCCACAAAAGCAGCATCCCCATCCCCCATCTCATAGGTGAAACTCAAGTCGCGGGAGTAGACCTCCCCGTTCAGTGTCCAGTACTGGAAATGATAGTCCTTGTTGGGCGTACAACGGATTTGCACCTCGTGCTTGGCGTAGTATTCGCCTGCACCTGTCACCTCCGTAGCCCCTGTCAGATTGGTTGTGACCGACAACTTGTGTGCTGCCACCGCCCGCAAATGTGCCACAAAAGCCACACTCCGATGCTCCACCTTGTAGGTAAACGAAGCGTCCGTCCCGTAGCGCGCCCCGTCCAATGTCCAGTAGTCCAGGACATACCCTTCGTTAGGCGTGCACGACACCACGGTGGCAGCCCCTGTGTTGAACGCTCCGCTACCCGTCACTGCTGCCCCGTGAGCGGGGTCGGATGCCACCGACACCACATACGATGCGGCAGGGTCCGGCGGCAGGACTGGGTCAAAATCATCCTGCTGTGCCCACAAAGGCAACACCCCTGCAAGCACGGCAAGACACAATGAGATATGACGGATGAATGACTTTTTCATTACTCCCTACTCCCTACTCCCTAACCTCTAATCCCTATCTCACCACACACTTGGTTGTATTGCCACCCGATACTACCATATATACGCCTGCGGGCAATGTCACTGCACCCGAATACGTGCCGTCTGCCACACACACGCCTGCCATGTTATATACCTGAATATCAGCCGTTCCATGGATATACAACCCTTCTGCAGTCACATCTACCTGTGTATTCTCTATGGTCTCCTCCGCATCGGTCGGCGCATTGTATTGGCGAACCAGCGCAAAGCGGTTGTTTTGCATGCCGGCACCTGCCGAGAACATATACGCACCCGTGCTGAAATCGTGCATGATATTCATCTTGCGGTCAAGCAGATACATCGTCGTATCCATACGGGGGGCATCTATCGTGTACATGCCCGAAGCGGGGATACGCACACCCAGTTCCACAATGCCGGTCTGCATCGGGCGCTCGTTGATAGAGTATTGCACATTGCTGTCGTCATACGAGAAGATTTGCGGCACGCTGTTCTCCGTACTCAGGAACTTGGCGGCATCCAAGCCCAACTCGTAGCCCATACCCGCACCTTCGTTGATTACAATACGGGTGTCATCGCTTGCGCTCTCCGATGCCAGTGTCAGATTGATGATAGCACGCCCCGAATGGCGTTGTTGGGCACGCGCCATAGCATGGCGGCGTGTATCACGCTGCTCATCCATCTGTTTTTTGGTCATGGCCTTGCTGCGGTCGAAACTAAGTTCGAAGTCGCGCTCCTCCACGTTCTGCAGGAAGAAGCCCTCGTAAGGCGAGAAATAGTAATCGTCATCTCCCGGTCGCACGGTACGGTAATTGCCCTGTGCCACGTCCCAAATTGTAATAGGAGTGGTGATATTCAGGTCGTTGATGTCGTAATAGCCGAGGAAGGGGTTCGAGGCGTAGTTCCAACTCTTGTTGTTGGCTTTGTCCGACGGGAAGAACTTCAGTATAATCTTCTCCAGCATGTCGCAGAAGCGGGGTGACGGCACTACGATTGAAATCTCGCCGCTCACTGCAAAGTTAAACTGGAATATATATCCGTGTCCGGGGTGGAGATACTTCTGGTCTTTGGGCAAGCGTTTCCAACCGGTCGTATCGCGCTCGGCACGCATCTGACCGTCATACTCGTATATCACGTATTTCGCTCCTGTACAGATATCCTCAATCTTCACATCAAACGGGAAGCCGAAGAAATACCACTTCTTGCCCTGAATGGTGATATTCTGAATCAGGGAGTCGAGATGTAGGTTGCACCCTGCAAGGACAGCCCCCCACGCATCGTCACCATCGCTGCCGATGATGATATTGCCCAGGTCGGTCGTATCGCAATCATTATCTTCCACCGTCAATCCTGCTCCCGGATACAGGGTCGCATTCGGATTGCCCTTCAGCGGGTCGTCTTCACAACGTATATTCACATCACCATTGCTGTAGAAGTCATCATATACGAAACTCTTGTCCATACGCTGGCGGTTCAGGAACTGCGACCACTGGGTATCATATAGGTACTTCATTTCCGTATCTTCCACATTCGGCACATACAGAATCGCGTTCGCATTCGCATACGGCGAGAACGTGTTCTGCCCGATAGTGAACGGGTCGAACAGATAACTGTATACGCTCTTCACTTGGCAGTCCTTGAAGGCATACTCCTCAATATCCGTCACCAGTCCCAGGATATCCACATTTCTGAGGTTCGTGCAATCCGCAAAGGCATGGTGCCCAATCTTGGTCAACTTCTTCGGGAACTGCACATTATCCAAATTCGTACAACCTACAAACGCATTGCTTGCCACCTCCGTCAGCGTATTCGGCATCGCCACAAACTTCAAACCCGAGCAATATCCAAACGACAACGTATTCAATTCCGTCAAATTAGGCGGAAGAATCAAGGTATCTAATTGGCAACGATAGAATGCCCCCACTTGAATGGATTTAATACTATCACCAAGGATAGAAACCTTCTTCAAATTATTATTACCAGCAAAAGCCCATGCAGAAATAGTCCTTAATTTCGAGTTTGCAGGGATAATTAAAGTTTGTAGTAAACCACCACTCATAGGTTTCCCAATGTTATAAGGAATCGAGTATTTAATCCCCCAGTTATATATGGCGGTAGAAGTCGCGTCACTATAGTAAGAAAAAGAACTATACTCATTAGTATCTCCACCACCAAAAGAAAGATATCCAATCGTTTCTACATTTGCAGGAATGGTAACTTCCGTCAATCCTGCCCCCTGAAATGCAGATTCACCAATATAGGTCAAACTTTCAGGCAAATTGATAGAACGCAATGCTGAACAACCATAAAACGTCCTATCACCAATCACTAACAAGTTCTTTGGTAATACCACCTCTTGCAAATACGGAGTATTAAACACATTCTGCTCTATGCAAGTTACCGTGTTAGGCAAAATCGCTTTGCGAATATGCGTACCCGTACCTGTAAACGAATATGCAGTAAGGGTATCTTTCTTCGAGTGATAACCCTTGGTATATTCGTAATCATTTGCCACGATACTCGCATCAGCCAAATCTATATCCAGCAAATTGGGCATCTGGTTACGCATCATCATAATATCGTAACTATTAATGGTTCCACTCACCTTAAGGAATGTAATCTTTTTCAAACTATCCAGACCCAATTTCTGTTGCAAAGCAGATTTGTCTGCAAGAGCCTTGATATTTACGGACGCATAGACTCCATTGAGGGGAACGATAAACTTATACCCTTTCCACGCTGCCTGATATGTCTTCACATCAGGAACAAAGAATATCGTATTTTCATGAAAAGCGTTTTTCCCTAAACTGGCAGGAGTTTCGCCCAACACCGTAACAGAAAGTGAAGACGAGGAAAATGCATTTTCTCCGATACTGACAATCATATTAGGAAGTGTAATAGAAGAAAGCGAAGAACTTCCTCCGAAAGCGCTACTGCCTATGCTAATCAACTTTTTAGGAAGCACAACAGAGGTCAACGCAGAACAAGAATAAAAAGTACTACTTGCTATATTTGTCACGCTCTCTGGAACGACAATAGAGGTCAGTGAAGAACAATAATTAAATGCCCCCTCATCAATTCGTGTTATACTTTGAGGTAAAAAAATAGCCGTTAAAGAGGTACAATACTCAAAAGCACAACCCCCTATACGTGTTACACCATTAGGTATAGTGACAGAACGTAGTGAAGAACAATCCTCAAAAGTACGAGAATATACTTCCGTCACCCCTTCAGGAATAACAAGTGTTGTTAGATTTGAACAACTATGAAAAGCATAATAGCCAATGCTATTCACAGAATTCGGAATAACAACCTTTGTCAAAGCCGAACACGCATCAAAAGCATGCTCACCTATACTTGCCACAGCATATTCCGTACCATTATGCTCAATGGTGGCAGGTATCACCACCTCACCCGAATAGGAATTGTAGTTCTGGTCGCGATAGGTGACCGTAGCACGTGCACCATCACTATTGTTATAAAGGTCGTAATAGATGCCATCAATCTTGGCATCATACGCAAACACACTCACACAGACGCAGAGCGTCATAAATAGAGATAAAAGTTTTCTCATTGTATTTCGTTATTTAATGTTATACAATATTTTTTATGTTAGTTATATCTTGGTTACACCTTACATACCTGTCGCGAGTCTATCGCGGGTTGATAGCGGGTCTATCTCGGATCTCTGACAGACCTATCATGTATTGGCAACAGCACTTGACGGTTGTGTAAGGTTGCATAATTAAACAACGCTGTTGTACAACGCTGTGTGATTGGATAATAAGGCGAATCCTCGTAGAGATGGGGTATTGTGTATCCTTGTGTTTACCCCATGGGCGGAGATAGTCGTATTTCAAATCGCGCGCAAAGATAATACAAAAATCGGCAACCTCCAACTCCAAACATTTTTATAAAATAGCGTGTTTCGGCACATCATTAACGTATATTAGCACACTTACCACACATCTCCCACACACAAGACAAACATATAATCACCCATATAATCGCCCACGAATTTGCATTATCGGACACCCTCCTCCGTTAATTTCCATATAATGAACCGTTAATACATCTATGTTTATTCCACAAAAGCCGTTAACACACCACTAAAACACTGATAGAAAAGCCATTATCCGACACAAAATGTTCAAGAGTTCAGTACAATATGTTCAAATCTTCACCGCAAAGTTAGTGCCCAAAAACGACATTTGCAAGAATTGACCTACTTTTTGCCGCAATTTCCAAGACTAATTTCCGAGTGGTTACCGAGACCTTGCCGAGACCTTGCCGAGTAAACTTCGGGCGAATATCAGTTCCGCAAACAACCGACAGGAACCACCTACACCCCATCTTCACGCCATAAACATAATAATTCAGTCGCCGGGGACGCGGACGCCCCCGTCCGCGGACAGTTTGGCACAAACTGAATGGATTTACTGCATTTGTGACAACGCGTCCCGCGTCGTTATCGGCTTTGCCGAACTACAGATACGTTTCATTATGTCTTTTTGCCGGCATTTGGATGCTATTTTGAGGACTATTGTACTGTTTTTTCATTGTCCCATTACTATTTTGATGCGGTTGCCCTGAATAATTCATTTTCTTTTTGCACATCTCCCCATTTTGTAGTATCTTTGCAAAACATATCTACTCAAGGACATCTAATATTAAGAATATATGAAACAGGCGCTTGTTTTATTTGCCGTGATGTTGTTCTTTGCGGCACCATGCACACAGGCTCAGAATCAGCAGAGAATCAAGCAGATTGATATCACGGTGCGCATACCGCAAGTAGGCGATGCCATGTTCGACGGCACCGAGATTACCGGCATCACCACCGACGTATTCGGCCCGGAGAACGTGCTTGGCGAACAGAAGATAAACGGCGGCAGCGTGACAATCTACGAGTTTGACACGCAAGGCAACCGCGCCTATCCTTTGGTGGAGGAACAGTTTCAGGCAGACAGAGAGTACGTGTTTGTCGTGCGTGTGACCAACTACACCGATGTGCTCTTCAACTACAAGAACGACAAGAATTTCACCGTGGACAACAGCATGGTGAATGCCACTATCAACGGCAAGCCGGCAAAGATTCTCCGAGGCTCGTCAGGTCGCCCGCTGATATGCGAGGCTGTATTCAAACTGCCCGGAGAACCCGACCCTATCCTTGCCAACACCGCCGTCAGTCCTGCCGACGGCGAGCATGCCGGCCACGGATATGTGGACCTCGGGCTGCCCAGCGGCACCCTGTGGGCTACCTGCAATGTGGGCGCAACGACCCCCGAAGGCTACGGCAACTATTACGCCTATGGCGAAACAGAGCCCAAAAAGACATACATCAAGGAGAACTTCACCGGCTTCGGGTCATACATCTACAACAATATCCACAACTTCACAACGTTTCCTGAGGAGAATGACTTCTACTCAACGACCACGTCCATGGGCTTCAGACTTCTGCCGGAGTTCGATGCGGCACGACAGAATATGGGTGGTGAATGGAGCATACCCACGCGCTTGCAGGTCAAGGAAATGCGTGAGAACTGCTATCCCAAGTTCCTGATAGTGAACGGCGTGAAGGGCACGCTCTGGACCAGTCTCATAAACGGCAAGTCCATCTTCACCCCCTATTCCGGCACGATGGTAGGGGCAAAACTGGAAGGGCGCGGCATAGGAGGATACTACCAGACTGCCAACGGAACGCGTGTGCGGTATATCTACACATTCAACTGGGGAACTTCCTACACCAGGAACGACGACATCGGTGTATCTATACTCCAAATATCAACCTACCAGTACAACGAGGACCCTGTGGGCGACAATGTGGTTCCCGGATTACCCGTGCGTGCCGTGTGGAGCGGCAAGGAATTCAGTGGCGACAAGCCGAAGACGGGCAGCAAATCAAGGACACCGAAACGCCCGAAAACATCCGATGGCACAAAAGAAACAGATAGTAGTAAAGCCAAAGAAATTCTGGACGTGGGCAAGGGCATTCTCAACTTTCTGAGATAATACCATAGGTACGCACAAACATCCGGAATCCGGAGCCGTTTTGCGCATCTCACTATTTTATAATCCTAAAAACACCTGTAAATGAAGAAAACATACCTGTTTTTATTAAGTCTGCTGCCGCTGGTGGCGCTGGCAGAGACCATGCCCACGGGGTACTACGACCGCATAGACGGCACCCGTGATGCCGAACTGAAAGCCACACTCAAAGCCATCATCCGCAAACACACTGTCATTCCGTATGGCAGCGGCAAAGGGTGTACGTGGGAGGTGTTCTACTACTCCGACCGCGATGAGAACGGCTATTGCATGGATATGTACAGCGACGAATGGAAGAAACTCAACAACCCGGGCGATGTGGCAAGCGGCTGCAACATCGAGCACTCGTTTGCCAAGTCGTGGTGGGGCGGTTCCAAAAACGATGCCTACAAGGACTGCTACCACCTCAACCCGTCAAATTCGCGAGCCAACTCCTCGCGCAGCAACTACCCTCTCGGCGTTCCCAACAAGGACATCAAGTCGGGCACGGGTTCACTACGCGTGGGCAAGATGTACCACGACTCCCTGAAGGTGTATTTCGGGGTCTTTGAGCCCAAAGACGAGTACAAGGGCGACTTCGCCCGCGCCTATTTCTATATGGCGACCTGCTACGGGCACGACATCAACGGCAATCCCGATGAGGTTTGCAGCAAGTACAAGGGCTGGCGGTTGGACAACAAGGACGTGGGGGCGCGCTTCGCCATGCAGAACGACAACTACCTCGAGTTCCAGCCATGGGAGGCGGAACTGCTGATAAAATGGCACCGTCAGGACCCCGTGTCGGACAAGGAACTCCGTCGTATGGACGCCGTCAGCGATTTCCAGCACAACCGCAACCCGTTCATCGAGTACCCCTGCTTGGCGGAATACATCTGGGGCAACCGCAGAGGTCAGACGGTAACACTTGCCAAACTGAAGAATACTTACGATGAAGACTATCTCGACCTGCCCGATAGCGAGAAGAGCGGCTGCCCGTGCGAAGAGGAGACTGCCTTTCCTGCCATAAACACAAAACAAGACCCCGCTGCCACCTATCGCAAGGTGCTGCGCAACGGGGTCATACTCATCGAGCACAACGGGGTGTACTACGACCTTCTCGGCAACCTTGTTGCCGTGCAATAATTACCGCCCAAGCAGCAGAAGGCGTTACCGTATTTTGCTCCCCGAGACGCTGAAACGCTCGTTGTTGCGCAGGATAATCAGTTGCCCGTTCTCGATTGTCTTCCGCGGAGCGCATGTGCTGATGACGTCCTCCACAGCCGTGTCGGATTGCGTGTAAACGATATGCACGGGCCGGTCGTAGGAGTTGTGCGCATTTATCTCCATATAGAGGTGCCCGTTCTTGTTCAGTACCGTTATAGTGCCCGATACCAAGAAAAATACCGGCGACGTCACCACCTTGTCCGCATTCAGGTGCCCGTAGAACGACGGAGATACCTGTGCGCCGGCTACGCCAGGGGATGCCAGAACGGTATTGTCCTTCTCCGAGCCGTTGATAGGATACACGCCTTCAGGGATGGTGATGACGGGGTCCGTGTGCCCGACAAAGAAGATGAGGGACGTCATATCCGAGCCATCGGCAGCCGTGAGCGAGACGTACATCTCGTGGTATTTGTTGACATAAGCGGTATCAAACGACAGGTCGTCGTCTGCGGTATAAGTCTTGTTGACTTCGCCCTCCATCTCGTCATATTCCAAGCGGACAACCTCTTCCGCATACTTGCCTGTCATGGTAATCTTGTACAGAACAGTATCCGACCCGAGCAACCTGCCCTGCATGGTGATGACGCTGTCGGCAGACATAGTGGCGGTGACGGAGCCGTCGATAAAGGATACCTGAACCACGTGGTTGTCGGCATCCGGATATTGTATGCACGAGTATTCCTCCAGCAGATTTTTCGCAGTGAACGTGCCTGCCACCTGTTTGGTCATAGGCACGATGGACACATAGTAGGCATTATCCGCCGTCATACCGTGCAACTGATAGGTGCTGTTGGACAGCAGGTTCACCATTTCGGCGTTGGGGATGGTAATGCTCAGCGAGTCTTTGGCGTTGGGGATGATATATGCCATGTGAATGTCGTAGAGCGTGCGGTTGTTGCCATACACTTTGGCGTGTGCCGTCACTTCTTTGCCGACTGTCACTTCCACCATAGCGTCGGAGACGTCCGCCATCGTCCGCGTGGCGTTGTCCATCAGTCGCGGCAGGGTGACGTTGTAGGTGCCTGTGCGCATGGCGTCTGCATCCACCATCAGTTGCACTGTCCAATCGCTGTTGCTGCCTTGCAGCCAGAAGGAGCCGATCATGCCTGTGTTGTCGGTTGCCTTGAGGTTGCGGATGTCTATCTGGACCGTGTCGGCCGGCACAGGCAGGCTGTAGGTCATCTTCACGTTGTAGCGGACGGTGTCGGAGCCGGTCATCGAGGCGTCGATGGTATATACACGGTTGGCAAATGTGATAGTGGCTTCGGCGTCAATATAATGAATCACCTTGCCCGTCTTGTCCGTGTACATAAAGCCCGATGTGTCCGCCTTGAGGGGGTAGAAATCCGCCGTCACATACTTGCCCGCGGGGGTGCCTGTCTTGTTTGCCACCTTGAGCAATATGCTGCCGTCCGTCTCGCTATTTCCGACGAATTGGAACCAGTCGTTCCGTGCTTGGCAGGTGACATTTGGGAACGTGAGATTGACTTCCGCCTTGGGCGTGTAGTTGTTTTTGCGCATGTGCATATTGTAGATAACGCCCTCCTTGGTCCTGCCAATGGCATGAATATCCGTAAAGTCCTTGGTCTCCGCAATCGTGGCAGCAATGGAGTCGAAACGTATAGTTTGTTCGTTGCCCGAGGAGTAGTCCTTGATAAACGCCATCGCGAAATCCTGCGTGGTGAAAGTTCCCGTAAAAGAAGTGGATTTGTAATCCAAACGCACGTGCATAGTCTGCTCCAAGTTGTAAAACGAGACGTACCACTCCCCTAATCGCGAATAGTACTCTTTTTCATCGATGTCCTTGCCAATCACGTTTACCGTATCGGCTTTGGCAGATACGGCAGACTGCCGCACGACGTCCTGCCGGCTAAGGGTGTGAGGGGTGAATACTGCGGCGTAGGTGCTGCTGACCAGTACCCATGCGGTCAAAACAGATAAAATCCTTTTCATACGTACTTCTATAAAAACAAGGGCAAAATTACGAAAAGTCCGTCGAGTATGCAATAGGGTTTTACGCAAATTAACACAGCAGGGCGGGTAGGAGAGGTAGGGTGAGTACTTATTTATATATATACACACGTGATACACACGTGCGCGGGCGGGTGTATATAGTTTATGAGGTACTCACCCTACCCTGCCCGCTTTTGCGGACAATTACCGTTTGCCGTGTGGAACATCTGCCGGTTGATAGACTGCAGTTTGTCCGCATAGCAATGCTGACCCGCGACAGACTCCCGATAGACCCGCGATGTTTTTATCTCTTCTTTCCCCTTTCAACCTCGCACCCAACAGCAACCATTCAGCAAGGGATGAGCAACCCTTATGCAACCTTTAGCATATAAACATACCAATATTTTTTAATATCTTACACATCCTGAAAACGCCATATCTACTACCGATACGCCACATTATCAGAATATGCCCCAAGGGTGGGAGGTTTTGAAAGTAGGCGAGGTGGCTGAATATACCAACGGTAGAGCGTTCAAACCTGAAGAATGGGAAACGCAAGGATTACCCATTATTCGTATACAGAATTTGAATGACGAGAATGCAGCCTACAACTATTCAACTGCTAATTTTGAAGATAAATATCTTGTACGCAAAGGCGATTTATTGTTTGCGTGGGCAGCCTCATTAGGTACATACATTTGGCATAAAGGCGATGCATGGCTTAACCAGCATATTTTCAAGGTTGTACCCAAACCTTTTATACTAAAAGAGTTTCTGTATTACTCGTTTATACAGATGATTGGAGACTTTTATGCGGAAAGCCATGGTTCGGGTATGGTGCATATAACAAAAGGTAAATTTGAAAATAGACCTATACTTATTCCCCCGCTTGCGGAGCAAAGGCGTATCGTGGCGGAGGTGGAAAAGTGGTTTGCGTTGATAGATGATTTGGAGGCAAACAAGCAGGATTTGCAAGCGGCGATACGCCAAGTGCGTGCCAAAGTGCTTGACCTTGCTATCCACGGCAAACTTGTACCCCAAGACCCTAACGACGAACCCGCCATCGCCCTCCTGCACCGCATCAACCCGCACTTTACCCCTTCCGATACCTCACATTATCAGAATGTACCTTTTGATATACCCGCATCGTGGGAATGGGTACTACATAATGATATAATAAATTTGGTGGGAGGTTCTCAACCTCCTAAAAGTAATTTTTCTTCAGAGAACAGAGAAGGATACATACGATTATATCAAATTCGTGATTATGGCACAACTCCAGTGCCTGTGTACATACCTTTAGATTTAGCACAAAAAAGAACTAACAAAGGGGATATTCTTTTGGCTCGGTATGGTGGCTCATTAGGTAAGGTCTTTCGTGCCGAATATGGAGCATATAATGTTGCAATGACGAAAGTTGTTGTTAAATATACAGGGTTGATAGATATAGATTTCGCATACATCTACTATTTGGCTCCAATATATCAACATAAACTAAAAACCATTTCGAGAACTGCACAGGTGGGGTTTAATGAAGTCGATTTTTTCGACTTATATTTTCCCCTCCCTCCTCTTGCGGAGCAGAGACGCATTGTATCGGAAATAGAGCGGATATTCGGTGTATTAGACACCATCGAGGAAAATTTCCGTTAGACAACCGACCTATTGCAAATCCTGTATATTATACCATACACTAAAAATCTTTTTTAGGTATGGCAACGGATTATGCAACTTTTCTTCGGAGGTTAGACCTTGCGAAGAACACCGTCAGTTCGTATGTTTGGACGGTACAGTATTTTCAGAAAACATACGGAGAAATCAACAAAAAGAACTTGCTTGCATACAAAGGCTATCTTGTGGAGCATTTCAAGCCGCAGACCGTCAATCTGCGTTTGCAGGGAATCAACAAGTATCTGGAGTTCACCAGGCAGGACAAACTGAAACTGCGCTTTGTGAAAGTGCAGCAAAAGAATTTTCTCGAAAACGTCATCAGCAATGCCGATTACAAGTTTCTCAAAGCAAGCCTGCTGCGCGACGGGTACAAGGATTGGTATTTTGTGGTGTGGTTTATGACCGCCACGGGGGCACGTGTGAGCGAACTGCTACAGATAAAAGCCGAACACGTGCAGACAGGGCATCTGGACATCTACACCAAAGGCGGCAAAGTGCGGCGTATCTATATTCCGAAGAGTTTGCAACAGGAAGCCCTGCAATGGCTGCAAGAACGGCAACTGACAACGGGGTATATTTTCCTCAACCGTTTTGGCGAGCGTATCACGGCACGGGGTATCGCTATGCAACTCAAGCACTTTGCCGACAGGTACGGACTAAAACGGGAGGTGGTCTATCCGCACTCGTTCCGACATCGCTATGCCAAGAACTTTCTGGATAGGTTCAATGATATTGCGCTGTTGGCAGACTTGATGGGACACGAAAGCATAGAGACCACCCGTATCTATCTCCGCCGCACCGCCAGCGAACAACGGCAGATAGTGGATAAAATAGTAAACTGGTAACAAAAAAGCCCCCGCACAGGGGCTTTTTATTATACCTATCTCACATTATCAGAATGTGCCCAAAGGATGGGAGGTTTGCAGGCTGGAAAATATTGTGGAT